>DASVBS010000064.1 GCA_036375715.1 Longimicrobiaceae bacterium
AGGAGGGCGCGGTCGCGGCGGCAGGCCTCCTCCCAGCCGATGCGCGCGAGCTGGGCGGCGTAGGGGAAGGTCGCGTTGGTCAGTGCCAGGGTGGAGGTGCGGGGCACTCCGCCCGGCATGTTGGCCACGCCGTAGTGAATCACCCCATCCACCTCGTAGATGGGATCCTCGTGCGTCGTCGGGCGGATGGTCTCCACGCAGCCGCCCTGGTCGACCGCCACGTCGACGATGACCGCACCCTTCTTCATCAGCTTCAGGTCCTCGGCGCGGACCAGCTTGGGCGCCTTCGCGCCGGGCAGGAGCACTGCGCCGATCAGCAGATCGGCGTGGGCGAGCTGCTCGAGGAGGTTGTGGCGGTTTGAGTAGATGAGATCGACGTTGGAGGGCATGACATCGGCGAGATACCTCAGGCGCTCGAGCGAGATGTCCAGCAGGCGCACGTGCGCGCCGAAGCCGGCCGCGATGCGGGCCGCGTTCGCCCCCACCACGCCTCCGCCCAGGATCACCACGTCGGCCGGCGGCACCCCGGGGACCCCGCCGAGGAGCAGCCCCCGCCCCCCGTGGAACCGCTCGAGGTACTTCGCCCCTGCCTGCACCGCCATCCGCCCGGCCACCTCGCTCATTGGCGTGAGCAGCGGGAGGTCGCCGGAATCGAGCTGGACCGTTTCGTAGGCGATCGCCACCGCGCCGGAATCCATGATGGCGCGGGTGAGGCGCTCGTCCGCGGCGAAGTGGAAGTAGGTGAAGATCAGCTGCCCCGGGCGGATGAAGGGCCATTCCTCGGGGGTGGGCTCCTTCACCTTCAGGATCATCTCCGACCGCGTCCAGACCTCCTCGGCGCTGTCCACGATCTCCGCGCCCGCGGCCCGGTACTGCTCGTCGTCGAAGCCGCTTCCCACACCGGCGCCGCGCTCGAGCAGCACCTCGCTCCCCCGCTGCACCAACACCTCGGCCCCGGCCGGCACCAGCGCCACCCGGTTCTCCGCGACCTTGACCTCTTTGGGAACGCCGATCTTCATGCTCGGGCGCGTGGTGGAAGAGAGGTTCTGGGAAATTACGAATTACGAATTACGAATTACGATTCCGGACCGCGTTTCCCAATATCCTGTAGGGGCGCCCCTGCGGAGCCAACTCAAAATCAGGACGTTCCAGTAATTCGTAATTCATAATTCGTAATTCGTGCAAAAAGCGGGCGGACCTACTCGGCCCACCCGCCCTTTTCATACCGCCTGCCGCCGCCCGGCCTCAGACCTCCGCGGCCATCTCCGCGAGCGCGGCCTTGCGGGAGAGGCGCAGCCGGCCCTTCTCGTCGATGGACAGCAGCTTGACGTGGGTGATGTCTCCCTTCTTGACGACATCCTCCGTCTTCTCCGTCCGACCCTCCTGGAGCTCCGAGATGTGGACCAGCCCCTCGGTTCCCGGCAGGATCTCCACGAAGGCGCCGAAGCTGGTGGTGCTCTTCACCACTCCCTCGTAGATCCGACCGACCTCCGGCTCCTCGGTGATCGCGGCGATCATCTTCCGCGCCCGCTCGCCGCCCTCGCCGCCCGGCGAGGAGATCGTCACCGTGCCGTCGTCCTCCACGTTGATGGTCGCGCCGGTGGCCTCCTGAATCCCGCGGATGGTCTTGCCCTTCGGACCGATCACCTCGCCGATCTTGGCGGGATTGATCTTGATGGTGATGATGCGAGGGGCGTACTTCGAGAGCTCCTGGCGCGCCTCCTTGATCGCCTTCTCCATCTCGTCGAGGATGTGCATGCGCGCGCGGTGGGCCCGCTCGAGCGCCTCACGCATGATCTCGACGGTGAGCCCTTCGATCTTGATGTCCATCTGGATCGAAGTGACTCCTTCGCGCGTGCCCGCCACCTTGAAGTCCATATCCCCGAGCGCATCCTCCAGCCCGAGGATGTCGGTGAGCACCGCCACCCGATCTCCCTCCTTGATGAGGCCCATCGCCACGCCGGCGCAGGCGGCCCGGATCGGCACCCCCGCGTCCATCAGGGCGAGGCTGCCCGAGCAGACGGTGGCCATGGAGGAGGAGCCATTCGACTCCAGGATGTCGGAGACCACCCGGATGGTGTACGGGAAGTCCTCGTAGGCGGGCAGAACGGCCGCCAGCGCACGCTCCGCCAGCGCGCCGTGCCCGATCTCCCGCCGGCTGGTTCCCCGCACCGGCTTCGCCTCCCCCGTCGAGAAGGGAGGGAAGTTGTAGTGGAGCATGAAGCTCTTCGTCTGCTCCGTGGGGTAGTCGATCGACTCCAGCCGCTGCTCGTCCTGCGGGGTACCGAGCGTCACCACACCGAGCGACTGCGTCTGCCCGCGGGTGAAGAGCGCCGAGCCGTGCGCGCGCGGTAGGATACCGAGCTCGATGGAGATCGGCCGCACCTCGTCCAGCCCACGACCGTCGGCGCGGATACCCTGGGAGAGGATCATCTCCCGCATCTCGCGCTTCTCGATCTCCTTCATCAGCGGCGCGACGGCGACCTCCTGTTCCGGCACCTCGAGCGCGACCTGCGCCGCGACCTCGGTGCGGATCACCTCCAGCAGCGCGTTCCGCTGCGCCTTGTCGCCCACCTGCATCGCGTCCTTCACGCGCGGCGAGGCGAGCCGCGTCACCAGCTCCCGCAGCGTCTCGTCGGCGGCTACCGGCGACCACTCCATCTCCGGCGGACGCTCCACCTGCTCGATCAGCTCGCGCTGAATGCGGACGAGCTCCCGAATCCCCTCGTGCGCCACCAGCAACCCTTCGGCGATCTCCTCCTCCGGCACCTCCAGCGCGCCACCCTCCACCATGGTGATGGCCTTCTCGGTGCCCGCCACCACGATGTCCACGTCGGAGTAGTCGAGCTGCTGAAAGGTCGGGTTCAGCACCCACTGCCCCTGGATCCGGCCCACGCGCACCGCGGCGACCGGCTCATTGAAGGGGATGCGGCTCAGGTTCAGCGCCACCGAAGCACCGGTCAGCGCGATCACGTCCGCATCGTTCTCCTGGTCGGCAGAGATCACGTACGCAAAGATCTGCGTCTCGTGCAGGAAGCCGTCCGGGAAGAGCGGCCGCAGCGGCCGATCGATCAGGCGCGCGGACAGGATCTCCTTGTCCGAAGGCCGCCCCTCGCGCTTGATGTAGCCGCCGGGGATCTTCCCCGCGGCATACGTCTTCTCGCGATACTCCACCGTGAGGGGGAAGAAGGGAAGGTGCGTCGGCGTGTCCTGCGCCGTCGCGGTGCAGAGCACCATCGTCTCCCCGAACTGCACCACGCACGACCCGTCCGCCTGCCGCGCCATCTTCCCCGTCTCGATGATCAGGGGCCGTCCTGCGAATTGCCGCTCGATCTTTGCCATTTCTCGTCCGCTTTTCCGCTTTGCAGGGTGGGGGATTCAGGATGTCTGCCGGGCGCGTCCCCCGAACACGGCCGCATACGTAAAAATGAAAAAATCGCCGCACAGCCCGTGCCGTGCGGCGACGTTTTCTGTCCGTCTAGTGCCGTAGCCCGAGCTCCGCAATCAGCGCACGATACTGCTCGAGGTCCGTCCTCTTCAGATACTCAAGAAGGCGCCGTCGCTGCCCCACCATCTTCAGCAGCCCTCGCCGCGAATGATGATCCTTGTGATGGGTACGGAAATGATCGGTCAGGTAGTTGATCCGCTCGGTCAACAGGGCGATCTGCACCCGGGCCGAACCCCGATCCTTCTCGTGTAGCTGGTACTTCTTGATAATGGCTTCGCGGTCGATCTGCGCCATTCAATGCCTCCTCAAGAGTCTACGCTGCTTGCGAAGCAGACTACAGCCCCGGAATTGTGTTCCCGGTTGGACTGATGATAGCCGATAAGTATAGCTCTGGCACGGATCAGGCACAAGCGCTCTGAGAGCCTGCCCCGCTCAGCAGGGCGCGGCCCGCCTCGGCGTCGCGGTGCATCTGGTCGACCAGCGCCTCGACCGAGTCGAACGCCACGATCTCCCGCAGCCAGCCGCAGAACTCGACACGCAGATCGTGCCCGTAGAGGTCTCCGGACCAGTCGAGCAGGTGGATCTCGACGCTCGGACCGAGTCCGGCAAAGGTCGGTCGCGGACCGAGGTGAATGAGCCCCGGAAGCCGGATCTCGCCCACGCTGCCGTAACCGGCGTAGATCCCCCCGCGCGGGAGCATCTTGTCCGCGCCCGCCACGCGTACGTTGGCGGTCGGAAAGCCGAGCCGGCGGCCCTGGTGCGCGCCTGCCTCGACGATGCCGTGCAGCGAATACGGCCGGGCCAGGAGCCGGCCCGCCTCCGCCACGCGCCCCTCCGATAAGAGCCCTCTCACCCGTGAGGACGAGACGGGCTCCCCGTCGACCACTACCGCGTCGACCACATCCACCTCGAAACCGAGCTCCCCGCCGATCTCGCGCATGGTGTCCGGCGAGCCCTCCCGACCCCTGCCGAAGCCGTGGTCGTAGCCCATCACCAGCTCGCGCATTCCCACCAGCTCCAGGAGCACGTCCGTGGCGAAGCGTCGGGCGGAGTACGCCCGCAGCGTGGGCGTGAAGGGCAGCACGCAGAGGTAGTCGATGCCGGTTTGCTCGAGGAGGGGGATCTTCTCCTCGAGTGTGGTCAGCAGCGGCGGCGCCTGTTCCGGACGGATCACCTTGAGCGGATGCGGGTCGAAGGTGACCAGAACGCTGTTGCGCCCGCTGGACCGGGATCGCTGGACGATTTCCGCCAGGACCTTGCGATGCCCGAGGTGCACCCCGTCGAAGGTCCCCACCGTGACCACTGCACCCGCCGGCCCGAGCTCCAGGGGAGGACCTTCGAGCCGCATCTCCACCACTTTCACGCGAACACCTTTCTCGGACGGATCTTCGCTCCGCTCCGCTCTGCCACCGCGACCAGCTCACGCTGGCCGGAGAGTAGCACCAGGGGGCCGGTGGACGGAACCGATTCGGGCGCTGCCACCGCGCGACCATGCAGCACGGCGCTCGTCTCCACTTCGTTCAGGGTCACCGCCGGCAGATGGGAGAGCGCTTCGGCGGGAGCGAGCAGTGCCGCGCGAACGGCCTGCTCGTCACCGAGCGCTTCCATTGCCAGGGCAGAACCCACCTCGAAGCGACCCACACGCGTGCGTCGTAGCGCGGTCAGATGCGCACCCACGCCCAGCGCTTCGCCGAGATCACGGGCGATCGCGCGAATGTATGTACCACTGCCACAATCGATCTCCAGGTCCAGCTCCGGCAGCTCGAAACGAGTAATGCGAATCGAGTGGATCGTCACCGACACAGGTGTACGCTCCACCACTTCACCCCTCCGCGCAGCTGCATACATTCGTTCGCCGGCCACCTTTTTGGCAGAGTACGCCGGCGGGGTCTGCAGGATCGTGCCGGTCTGCGCCTCCAGGGCTTCCCTCACCTGTCCTTCGGTGAGCTCGCGCCAACCTTCACTGACGCTCACCGGTTCGCCAGTGTGATCGTCCGTGTCGGTCGCGATCCCCAGGCGGACGGTGGCCGCGTAGCTCTTGTCCAGGGAGGTGAGGTACTCGGCGATACGGGTCGCCGGGCCGAGACAGAGTAGGAGCAACCCGGACGCGAACGGGTCGAGCGTTCCCGTGTGCCCGATCCTGCGCAGCTTCAGCGCGCGACGGGCAGTGGCCACCACGTCGTGCGACGTCGGGCCACTCGGCTTGTCGACCGGTAGAACCCCGTTCAGGCCACTCATTCCTCGGTCGAATCGGTGGCCTCGGTGTCGTCGCCTTCGTCGGCCGGCAGCGCCTCGCGCAGGAGCTGCTCGATTCGCGTGGCCTCCTCGAGCACCCGATCGTACTCGAAGTGAAGCTCCGGGACGCGGCGAATGTGGAGCCGTCGGCCGAGCTGCGTGCGCATGAACGCCGCCGCACTGTTCAATCCCTGCCGCACCTCCTCGCGCGCCTCCTCACCACCCAGGGTGGTGAAGTACACGCGGGCATGATCGAGCTCCGGTGAGGTCTCCACGGCCGTGATCGTGGCGAGTCCCACCCGGGGATCTCGAACCTCGGAGCGGAGCATCAGCGCGATCTCCTCCCGCAGGAGCTCGTTGATTCGATCCGTTCTGCGATAACGGGGCATGGTCTCGATTCAATCGCTGTCAGCCGCGCGCGGTTGCCGCAAATCGCAATCCCGGACGCGCGAACGAACCGTCGCGCGCCCGGGATCTTCGTTGCCACCGACGCACCTCCGCCAGCGGGCCGGGGGGCGGCGGCTCAATAGTAGGTCGTGTACGAATCGACGATCCTCGCCCGATACTCGCTCTCCACCAACCGATCGGCGGAGATCAGGACCGAATTGGCGTGCGGCTGGTCGGTTGCCACGACACAGGCGCACAGCTCACAACGCTGTATCTCGTCCTGCCGAGCCGTCTCCGCCACCGAGAGGTTGAACTCGTTGTGAAGCCTCTGCTTCAGGCTCTTCACCACGGACCTCTTCTCCTTCAGCGAAGAGCAGCCCGGCAGCACCAGCTGCCAGACTGCCAGGCCGATGATCATCTTGGTCGTGCGACTACTCGCTCACTCCGGTCAGCGAGCGGGCGACTTCCTCCACGCGATAGCACTCGATGATGTCACCGACCTTGAGGTCGTTGAAGTTGGCGATGTTGAGGCCGCACTCGAAGCCCTCGCGCACTTCGCGCACATCGTCCTTGAACCGCTTCAGGCTACCCAGCTCGCCCTCGTAGACCTGCACCCCGTCGCGAATCACACGGACCCGCCCGCGACGCTGGATCTCGCCCTGCGTGACCATGCAGCCGGCGACTGTGCCGACGCGTGGCACCTTGAAGAGCTGGCGCACCTCGGCCGTACCGAGCATCACCTCGCGCTCCTCCGGCGAGAGCATGCCCTCCATGGCCGCCCGCACCTCTTCGACCGCCTCGTAAATGATGTTGTACAGGCGGATGTCGACCCCTTCGCGCTCGGCCACCGCCCGCGCCTCGGCGGAGGGTCGCACGTGGAAGCCGATGACGATGGCGCCCGCAGTGGAGGCGAGGAGCACGTCGGACTCGTTGATCGCTCCCACGCCACGGTGGATCACCTCCACCCGCACCTCCGGGGTCGAGAGCTGCTCCAGCGAGTCCGAAAGGGCCTGCACGGACCCGTCCACGTCGCCCTTGATCACCAGGCTGAGCTGCTGCGTCTCGCCCTCGGCGAGGAGCTTCGAGATGTCGGTCAGCTTGACGCCGCGGCTCTTGATCCGCATCCGCTTCTCGCGCTCGAGGCGCTGCCGCGTCTGCGCGATCTCGGTCGCCCGCTCGGCATCCATGGCGAGCAGCTGGTCACCCGCCGCCGGCACCCCGGAGAGACCCAGCACCTGTACCGGCGTGGCCGGGCCCGCCTCGGTGACGGGGTTTCCACGCTCGTCCAGCATGGCACGGACGCGTCCGGCGTAGAGCCCGACCACCACGTGATCGCCGACGCGCAGCGTGCCGTTGGTGACCAGGATGGTGGCCACCGGCCCCTTCCCCACGTCGAGCTGCGCCTCGATGACGACACCGTGCGCCTCCCGGTTGGGATTGGCCTTCAGCTCCAGCACCTCCGCCTGCAGCAGCACCTTCTCCAGCAGGTCGTCCATGCCGATTCCGCGCTTCGCGGAGACCTCGGCCGACATCACGTCGCCACCGAACTCCTCGAGCACCACGCCGTGCTGCAGCAGGTCCTGCTTCACGCGCAGCGGGTTGGCGTCCGGAAGGTCGATCTTGTTGACCGCGACCACGATCGGCACGCCGGCGTTCTTGGCGTGGCTGATCGCCTCGATCGTCTGCGGCATCACCGAGTCGTCCGCGGCCACGACCAGGATCACCAGGTCGGTTACCTCCGCGCCGCGCGCACGCATGGCGGTGAAGGCCGCGTGCCCCGGCGTGTCGAGGAAAGTGATGGAACGGCCGTCATCCAGCTCGACGTGGTAGGCGCCGATGTGCTGGGTGATGCCGCCAGCCTCGCCCGCGATGACGTTGGTCTTGCGGATGTAGTCGAGCAGCGAGGTCTTGCCGTGGTCGACGTGGCCCATGACGGTGACCACCGGCGGCCGCGGCTGGAGATCTTCGGGGCGATCCTCCTCGCTCACCTCCTCCATCTCGGCGCCGTACTCTTCCTCGCGCACCGCCTTGTACCCGAACTCGTCGAGCAGCAGCTCGATCTGGTCGAAGTCGAGCCGCTGGTTGATGGTCACCATCAAGCCCAGGTTCTTGAAGGCGGAGGAGATGATCTGCGTGGGCGTCACGTCGATCAGCTCCGCGAGCTCGGCGACGGTCAGGAACTCGTTGACCCGTACCGTGGTCGCTTCCTCCTGACGGATCCGCTCCTGCTCCTCCTCGCGTCGCTCCTGCGCCGAGGGACCATGATCGCGACCCTTGCGCCGCCGGCGGCCGCCGGCGCCCTCCATCGCGGCCATGGTCTTCCGGAACATCTCGTCGACCGCCTCCTGGTCCACGCCACGGCGCTTCTTCCGATCCTTCTTGCGGCGCTTGCGACCGTCTGCCTCCGCGGCGGCAGGCCGCGCCCCGTGGCGAGCCGGCACCGGGGGTGCGGCAGCTCGCCGCACCGGGGTCGGCGGGCCGGCCACATCGGCGGCGCGAGCCGGACGCGGCGGGGTTTCGGCGCGAGCAGCAGGACGTGCGGCCTCCTCGCGTGACGGAGGAGGAGGCGCAGTGCGACGCTCCGGCGCGGGTGGCGGCGGCGCCGCGCGCTGTGCGGGCGCGGCGGGGGTTGGGGTGGCCGAAGCCGCGGGACGCTCCGGCTGCGCCGACGGCGGCGCCGCGGGGCGGGGCCCGGCCTCGGACACTGGCGCAGGCGTCGGGGCCTTCGGCTCGGCCGGTGCGGGCTTCTCCGCGGCAGGCTCAGCCTCGGCGACGACCGGCTTAGCTCGCTCCTCTGCAGCCTTTTCGGCCGCTTCCGCCGCGATGGCCTCGGCCGCATCGGCGGTCGGGGAGGCGGTGCTATCCGCGCTCGCCTCCACGGGTGCGCTGGCAGGCTCCTCTCGCTCCACGCGACGGCGGCGGCGCCGGCGCGCACCGGCGCCCGCGTCTTCGAGGGCGTGCTCGATCGCCTCCTCGGCGCTCTTGTGCCCGAGACGACGCTCGCGCTCCAGGACCGTCCGCAGCCTCGCGACGTGCTCTTCGGCGAGCATCGTCATGTGACTCCGAACGGGAATGTCCATCTCCCGCAGGAGGTGCACCAAGGCCTCGGAGGAAACGTTGAACTCCTGGGCCACTTCGTACACTCGCATCCGCCTTACATCCTCCTTGATCGAACCTGCAGAGATAGACGACTCACGATCCTGCCCGCGGGCCTGAGCTCGTAAGCGCCGAGACCAACTCACCGAGACGGCGCGCCAGATTTCTGTCGGTAACCCCCAGAGCGGAAACCGGGCCCCGACCTACGGCGGAGCCCAGTTCTACCCGCGAGAACAGAGTGTGAGAAGGCACCGCGCGGGCCTGGAGCAGCGGCAGAAGCTTCCGCCGCTGGCCGGGTGCCACATCCTCGGCGAGAATGACTCGGTGGACCCGCTCTTCGCGCACCGCCTGCCGGACTGCCTCCGTTCCCGTCACGAGCGCGCCTGCCCGGGCACAGAGGCCCAGTACTTCCAGCACGCGCCGGGCCGGCAGCCCCCCGGCGGGGGCGGCTAGAGTCATATACAGCGGTCAGGCTCGGAAGTTCTCCGCGTTCTCCTGAGCTGTCAACCCTCCTTCGGGGCTCTCGGCTTCGGCCTCCTCCTCCACCGTGAGTTCCTCGATCAGCGCCAGCACCTCCTCCGCCTCCTCCGGTCCGATGGCCGGAACTCGAAGCAGATCCTCGCGCTCCAGGTCGATCACGTCGAAGAAAGTAGTATAGCCGGCGGCTTCCAGGGCCGCCAGTGTGGCCGGCCGGAGGTTGAGCTCGCGAAGCGGGAAGTCCGCGCTCTCGTACTCGTCGCCCCCCTCGCCCTCGCCTCCACCGAAGAGCGCGGCGTGCGCGCCCCGCTCCAGCCACTCACGCGACCCGAAGAGGTTGATCTCCCAACCGATCAGCTGCGAAGCCAAACGGACGTTCTGGCCATTGCGCCCGATCGCCAGCGAGAGCTGATCCTCGTCCACGATCGCGGTGATCACGCGCGCGTCGTAGTCCGAGATCACCTTGGCCACCCGCGCCGGCGCAAGGGCGCGCTTGGCGAACACCTCGGGGTCCGGGTGCCAGGGCACGATGTCGATGCGCTCGCCGCCGAGCTCCTGCACCACGGCCCGCACGCGGGAGCCCTTGAGACCCACGCACGCGCCCACCGGGTCGATCGACTCGTCGCGCGACGACACCGCCAGCTTCGTGCGGCCGCCGACCTCGCGCGCCACCGCGCGGATCTCGACGATCCCCTGCTGGATTTCCGGAACCTCCAGCTTGAAGAGCGCGGCCACGAAGAGCGGGTCGGCGCGGGACAGGATGATGCGCGGTCCCTTGGGCGTCTCCTCGACCTTCTTCAGCACCGCCCGGATGGACTCACCCTGGCGGAAACGCTCGCGCGGGTTCTGCTCCTTCCAGGGGATGATCGCGTCCGCCTCGCGGGTCCGGTTCAGCATCACCACCACCTTGCCCCGCTCCACTTGCTGAACCTCGCCGGACAGGAGCTCGCCCACTCGGCCGGCGTACTCCTCCATGATCTTCTGACGCTCGCCCTCGCGGACGCGCTGCAGCATTCGCTGCTTGGCCGCCATCACGGCGTTGCGCCCGAAGTCGGCAAACTCGACCGGCACCTCCTGCACGTCCCCGATCTCGAACTCCGGATCGTCCCACCGCGCCTCCTCGAGGGAGACCTCGCGGGAGGGATCCTCGACCTCAGCCACCACCTCCTTCAGCACGGTGATGTCGATCCGTCCGGTCTCCTCGTCGATCTCGATCTCGGCTTCGACGTTGGGGCCGAACCGGCGTGCGAGGGCAGCGAGGATCCCGTCCTTGATCAGGTCGTGGAGCTCCTCGCGCGAAATGTTCTTGTTGAGCGCGAGCTCCCGGAAAGCCGCGAGTATCTGGCTAGCGTTGTTCATGACTGTCGATCCTCGTGTGAATCCGGGGACTTCGCCGCGGCCCTCAGGTGCGGCGCCCCTCGCTACCCCAGCGAAACACCAAATTGGCCCGCGTCAGCTCCCGTCGCGGGATGTCGAGTTCCTCGCCATCCGGAAGCCGCAAGCGGATGGTTTCTGCATCTCCCTCGCCCTCGATCCCGAGCAGCTCGCCCTGCAGCTTGCGCGACCGGCCGGCGAGGGGCTGCTTACCCTGCAGCACCACCTCCCGGCCGGCAAAGCGCTCGAAATCCCTTCGGCGCACCAGCGGACGCTCCACTCCCGGCGACGACACCTCCAGCACATACGTCGCGGGCACCCGCTCGCTCGCTTCGAGCCGAGCCTCCAGAGCGCGGCTCACGCGGGCACAATCGTCCAGCGAGACTCCGACGTCCTCCTCCCCCCCCGAGAGCCTGTCGATGCGAAGTCGGAGCACAGGCCGCCGGCTCGTTCCGCCCCGCTCGAGCTCCACCAGCTCGAACCCGAGCTCACCGAGACCAGCTTCGATCTCCTCCCTCAAATCCTGATCCGCCACGAGCCCCCTCTCAGCGGCACAACAAATAAAAAAAGTGGGGCACCTGCTCCCCCACTTCCTGACGGCGGACTCCTTCAACGGTGCCCGCATTGCTCGCCGCTCACCCTTAAAGATACCAAAATTCGGTAAAATGGGCAAGCCGGCTGGGCACCGCCGAATACCTGGCCCCGAATACCAGGGCACAAGGCCAGGGAGCTTCCTCCAGCGCGATCACGCTAGGCGCGAACACCCAACACCGCCATCTGCCGACCCGCGGAGCCACCTCGATGCGAGAAGAACGCCCCCGGGCCGCATCGTGTGCAGTGAGTGGATACACTCATCCGCCCCACGTCGATCCCCGCGGCAGCGGCGCGCTCGAGGACGACAGCCCGCAGATCGATCGGCTCCGGTCGGGACGGCGCCGGCTCGTTCGGGACGAGAGCCGCGTGTACTTCGGGCCCGACCTCGTAGCACTCGCCGCAGATGGATGGCCCGCAGTGCATCCAGAGCTCCGGCTCGCCCTCTCCCTGCCAGCGCCGCAACCGGTCGATCGCCCGCTCCACGACCCCCGCCGCAATCCCGCGCCACCCCGCGTGAACGAGTGCCACCGCCCGGATACGCACATCGACCAGGTAGACCGGCACACAATCGGCCACCGAGATGGTGAGCAGCACCCCGGGGGAACGGGTGAGGTGGCCGTCGTGTCCGTCGCCGATGAGCAGACCCGGCTCATCCGCTGGGCCGTGGGAACGTAGCTCCGCACCGTGCACCTGACGGGAATGGACCACGCGCCGCATCCCGGTGGCGCGGCGGAGCCGTGACCATCGAGCCACCACCGCTCCCACCGGAGCCGCTCCGAAAAGGCCCAGGTCGAAGGGCTCCGCCTCGTCCCCGCGGCCGGTGATCCCCTGCACCAGCCACGGCATCCGCTCCAGCCATTCCGGATGCTGCCAGAGAGGGAGGTCACCGGCGGCACGGACCTCCTCCACCCGAGACACCGACAGCCGGCTCACTCCGTGACGATGATGTCACTCGGGCGATCGTCGGAGCCGGACGACGCCCCTTCCAGGCGGCTGACACGCTCCCGCAGCTCGGCCACTTCCTCGCGCAGCGCCTCGAGCTCGCGTCGGCTCACCACCTCGAGGCGCTCCCGCGCCTCCTCCAGCCCCGCCTGCAACCGCTCCGCGGCCCGCTGGACCGCCTGCTTCGCTCGATCCGCCGAGAGATCCCCCCGCTCGACCGCCTCCTCCAGCGTCTCCTCCACCGCCTCCTTGAAGGCCGTCAGGATCCCGATGCCGGTACGGATACCTTCGCCAATGCCGCCGCGACGCTCAGTGCTCATATTCTCAGCCAAATTCTCCACCAAAGCGAAGGTCGTTTCGGGAATTACGAATTACGAATTACGAATTACTACCCTTTGTCATCCTGAGCGGAGCCCCGCAGGGGCGGAGCGAAGCATCGCACCAGGCACCGTCGCCCGACGTGGTCCTTCTCCGGGCACAGGCGACAAGGCCGGCAGGTAATTCGTAATCCGTAATTCGTAATTCGTATCACTCTTCCCGCGAATCCTGCCTCTCGATCACCGCCCCCAGCGACCGCAGGCGCTCATCGATCCGCTCGTAGCCCCGCTCGATCTGGCCGATGTTGTAGATCTCGCTGGTCCCTTCGGCGCCGAGGGCCGCGATGAGCAGCCCCATGCCCGCGCGGATGTCGGGGGACTCGACGGTGGCGCCGTGGAGGCGTGACGGCCCGACGATCACCACGCGGTGCGGATCGCACAGGATGAGACGGGCCCCCATGGCGACCAGCTTGTCGGTGAAGAACATTCGCGACTCGAACATCTTCTCGTGGATCAGGATCGTGCCGTCGCACTGGGTCGCGGTGACCAGCGCGATGGAGGTCAGATCCGCGGGAAATGCCGGCCAGGGGCCATCGTCGATCTTCGGAATGTAGCCGCCCAGGTCGGTCTTTACCTTCCGCTCCTGGTCGGCGGGGATGAAGAGGTCCTTCCCCCGCTTCTCCGCCCGCACCCCCAACCGCTCGAAGCCGATCAGAGTCGAGTCCAGGTGCTGGATCGCGGCGTCCTCGATCAGGATCTCTCCCTGGGTCACCGCGGCCAGACCGATGAAGGAGCCCACCTCGATGTGATCGGAGGTGATGCGGAAGGTCCCCCCGCGCAGGCGCTCCACCCCCTGGATCTCCAGCGTATTGGTGCCGATCCCTGAGATCTCGCACCCCATCCCCACCAGCATGTGGCAGAGGTCCTGGACGTGCGGCTCCGCGGCAGCGTTCCGCAGCCGCGTCGTCCCCTGCGCCAGCGCCGCCGCCATGATGGCGTTTTCGGTGCCGGTCACGCTCGGCTCGTCGAGGAAGATGTCCGCCCCCTTCAGTCGCCCGCGCGAACGCAGGCCAAACACCTGGCGTTCAAACCCCATTTCGGCGCCCAGGGCGCCGAGCGCCAGGAAGTGCGTGTCCATGCGACGGCGGCCGATCACGTCGCCGCCCGGCGGCGGCAGGTGCATCTGTCCGGTGCGCGCCACCATCGGACCGACCAGGAGGATCGACGCCCGGATGCGCGAGGCCTGGGCGGCCGCCAGCTGGGCCTGCCCCACGTTGCGGGCATGAATGCGCACCCGGTGATCGCCGATCCACTCCGTCTCCGCCCCGAGCGTCTGTATCAGCTCCAGCAGCGTCCGGACGTCGCGAATGTCCGGCACGTTCTCCAGGATCACCTCCTCCTCGGTCAGGAGGGCTGCGGCGATCATGGGTAGCGCGGCGTTCTTGTTACCCGCCGGGCGCACCGTTCCCCTCAATGGGCGTCCACCCTCCACAACGAACTTCGGCACCGGGTTCTCCTCTTCCTCGAATACGGTCGCTGGGGCCGGCGGGCTGCACCTATGGCGCCCTCCGGGAGGTTCAGAATGAGTAGGCGACGGGAGCAAGGATCGTGCAAGCCTCCGGCGCGAATCGTCCGCACCGCGGCTTGACACTGTTTCCTCGCGCCGGGTAATTTCGGGAGCATTCCCCGACCTCCTACCCGGGATTCGTGTACGACTTCGAGAGGCTCGCGTGCAACTCCTGATCGCCGTCATCAACCAGGAAGAGAAGCTCGACGAGATCCTCTCCGGACTGGTAGAGCTGGGCGTCACCGGTGCCACCATCATCAATAGCGAGGGCATGGGCCGGGTCCTCTCGCACGACATCCCGATATTCGCCGGCCTGGAAAACCTCGCCTCTTTCTCACGCCCGCAAAACCAGACGATTTTCAGCGTGATCCGCGAAGACGAGAAGGTCGACGCGGTCATCTCCCTGCTGCAGGAGATCTGCGGGAACCTCGAGGATCCCGCGACGGGTATCGTAGTGACGGTGCCAGTCAATCGGGTCGTTGGCCTGGCTCCGGAGCTCGGCCACGACGCCGCGGCGGAAGACCAGTCACGACTGCCCGCGGACGGCTGAAAAGCAGTGGTCAGCCGGGTCGCACCGGGCATGCGACATGCGCGACCAGGGGCGGACGAACGCACCCAGGGTGCACGGCAACCATCTTCGGAGGATGAAACATGGCGCGCCAGGACACGGTAGACTTTTTGACGGCTTTCGCGGTAGGAACCGTACTCGGAATCGGCGCCACCTTGCTTCTGACTCCGGAGCGCACGCCCAAGCAGAGGATCATTCGCCAGCTCAAGCCGTACCGGAAGCAGATGCGCAAGAGCTACGTCCGGGCGCGCGACGCGGTGCGGGAGGGATCACAGGCGACAGGCGATCTGACCGCCGAGGTGGTGAGCGCCGGCAAGGAGCTTCTGGGTGAGTTCCGCCACGAGGTCGCCGGCATCCTCGACGATGCCCGGAAGGAACTGCGGGAGATGGTGCAGGAGCAGGTGAAGGAAATGTCACGCGGCCGCAAGCGCGCGCGGCGCAAGCTCGGGATGTAACCCTGTGGCGCTGGCGATCGCGCTCACTTTCCTCGCTCTCATCCTTCTCCCTGACGTGGCCTACGCCTGGGGGCCCGCCACGCACGTCTATCTCGGTCAGGGAGTACTCGAGTCGCTGCACCTGCTGCCGCAGGCGGTGCGAGCGCTGCTCGGGGCCTACCCCTACGACTTCCTCTACGGCTCCATGGCGGCGGACATCTCGCTCGCCAAGAAGTACGTTCCCGAGGGACGGCACTGCCACCACTGGCACGTCGGCGAGGAAATCTACGAGACGGCGGATACCGACCGGCTGCGTGCCGTCGCGCTCGGCTACCTCGCCCACCTCGCCGGGGACACCATCGCCCACAACTTCTTCGTGCCGCGGCAGCTCCTGCTCACCTCCAGCAGCAAGGCGCTGGGGCATTCGTACTGGGAGCACCGCATGGACTACCAGTTGGGTGAGGGATACATGCGCCTCGCCCGCGAGGTGGTCATGGACCACGATCACTCGGCCGCGGACGCCCTCTTCGACCGGGTCCTATCGGCGACCCTCTTTTCCTTCCATACCAACCGGCGGATCTTCCGAGGGATGATCCGCTTCCAGGACAACGATCGCTGGCAGTCGGTCTTCTCCACCCTGCTGCAGAACTCGCGCTGGACCCTGACGCACGAGGAGATCGACGCCTACATCGTCCGCTCGTTCGACTACATCATCGACTACCTGACACGTCGGGGCGAGGCGGTGGCGGCGTCCCTCGATCCTATCGGCGACGAGAACCTCGCCCTCTCCAAGAAGATCCGCCGCATGGCGCTGAGGGAGAGAGCGACTCAGGATCGGGCGACCCTGCTCAGTATGGCGGACGACTTCTTCCCTCTGCCCCCGGTGCTCTTTGGTCACTGGAAAAGCAGCGGGAAGCCGCTGCGCCCGCCGACCGAGGTCTACGAGCACCGCAACGGGGTCGAGGTGTAAGCCGGGCGCAGCTCCTCAGTCCCAATCCGGCTGCAGGTTTGCGTAGCGCACCACCACCGTCTTACGGCCGGCCTCGTCGAAGTCGATGGTGGCCCGCACGTCGTTCCGGAATCCCGACAGCTCCACAACGGTCCCCCCTCCGAACTGCGGGTGGCGCACCCGCGCGCCCCGAATGAGCCGCGGCTGGTCCTGCGACTCGGAGTAGTCCACGGTGCGTCCTGCGGACTCGGCCTCCGCCGAGAGCCCGAGGCGCACCCGGCGACGCGGGCTCGCCTGCGGCACTCCCACTCGCCACGGCCGGCTGGGGGCGTACAGGTCCCGGGCGCGCCGCGACTGCCGGGTATCGAGCAGCTCCTTCGGGATGGCTTCCAGAAAGCGCGAAGGGATCGAGTCGATCCACTCCCCGCCGCGGCGTCGGCGCCGCGCGTAGGTCAGGTAGAGCTTCTCCTCGGCGCGGGTCATCCCCACGTAGAAGAGGCGCCGCTCCTCCTCCAGCTCGTCCGGCTCGGCGAGCACCCGGGACAGAGGGAAGAGCCCCTCCTCCATACCGGTCACGAAGACCACGGGGAACTCCAGCCCCTTCGCGTTGTGCAGCGTCATCAGGCTGATGGCGTCGGCGTTGGGGTCGTGCTGGTCGATGTCGGTCACCAGCGCCACGTGCGCGAGAAACAGATCGATCGGGCGCATCGACTCGACGCTCTCCAGCTCCTGCAGCAGCGCCTCATCCCCTTCGTCGAGCCGCATCTGGAGGTCCGCGGCGCCCGCGATCAGCTCCTCCACGTTCGCCAGGCGATCTTCTCCCTCCGCGCCTTCGTTGAGCAGCGCATCGGCCAGGCCGGTCTCCGCGACCACCATACGCAGCAGCTCGTCGAGCCGGACCTGGCCGTCGGAGACGGCCGATAGCTTCTGGAGCAACCCCGCCATCTCCTGCAGGGAACCGGTGGCCCCGCCACGCAGCGAGTCGATCTCGTCGGCCCGGGCCGCGGCGAGCAGCAGCGGCACCTTCTGCTCGCGCGCCCACTCGGCCACACGCGCCAGAGTGACCTCGCCGATCCCGCGCCGCGGGACGTTGACGATGCGGAGGAACGCTTCGTCATCCGCCGGGTTGGCGACGAGCCGCAGGTAGGCGAGGGTGTCCTTGACCTCCCGCCGTTCGTAGAAGCGCTGCCCGCCCACGATCCGGTAGGGAAGCCCTTCCCTGCGCAGCGCCTCCTCCATGGCTCGAGACTGCGCGTTGGTGCGGTACAGGATCACGAAGTCCCTGGGTGAGCGCTCTGGCACGTCGGAAAGGGTGCGCCGGATCTCCTGGGTCACCCATTCCGCCTCGTCGGCCTCGTCCTGCATCTCCACCAACGTGAGGGGGTCCCCCTCGGAGTTGGCTGTGCGCAGGGTCTTGCCCTTTCTCCGCACGTTCTCCGCGATCACCCGGTTGGCCGCCGCCAGGATCCGTTGGGTGGAGCGGTAGTTCTGCTCCAGGCGGATGAGTCGGGCGTTGGGGAAATCCTGCTCGAAGTCGAGGATGTTGCGGATGTTGGCGCCCCGCCAACCGTAAATGGACTGGTCGTCGTCGCCCACCACGAAGAGATTCCCCTTCTCCCCCACCATCAGGCCCAGGAAGACGTACTGCGCCCGGTTCGTGTCCTGGTACTCGTCCACGAGCACGAAGTGGAAGCGATCCTGGTAGCGACGCAGGACGTCCGGGTGAGCCTTCAGCAGCTCCACCGGCTTGACCAGGAGGTCGTCGAAGTCGAAGGCGTTGGCGTCGCGGAGCGCGCGCTGGTAACGCTCGTAGACCTGCGCAACGGTGCGGGCGAAGAAGTCGCTGGCGAGCGCCGCGTACTCCTCCACCCCAAGCAGCTCGTTCTTGGCCGACGAGATCGCGCCGCGCACGGCGCGAGGGCTCCACTTCTTGGGGTCGAGGCGCAGCTCCTCTTTGAGGATGCGCTTGACCAGCCGCTCCGAGTCCTCCGCGTCGTAGATGAGGAAGTTCGGCGTCCACCCGAGCCGGCCGGCGTCCCGACGCAGCATGCGCGCGCCGATCGCGTGGAAGGTCCCGATCCACATGCCCGCGGGCTCGCGACCCAGCAGCGCGCGCACACGCTCGCGCATCTCCCCCGCCGCCTTGTTGGTGAAGGTGAGGGCGAGGATGGAGTCGGGGGCCACGCCGTACTCGTCGATGAGATGGGCGATGCGCGCGGTCAGCACGGACGTCTTTCCGGAGCCGGCGCCCGCTAGAACCAGCAAGGGCCCCTCGAAATGACGCGCCGCTTCCGCCTGCTCGGGATTCAGTCTATCCAGATACGACAACTTGCGTTCAGTTGGCTGTGGTGGTCGGCTGCGCGGCCGGTTTGGGACGCGCCGGAGTCTCGGCCTTCTCCAGCGCAGGGAGCGTAGCCACGAACAGCGCGCCCCGCTCCGTGGGCACCAGCTCGAGCTTGCCGTGGTGCACGTCCTCAACGATGCGACGAGTCAGTGACAACCCCACCCCCCAGCCACCTTTCTTGGTGGTCACCCCCGGATCGAAGAGACTCGTCCGCACCGACGGCGCGACACCCGGGCCGTCGTCGGCAACCTCGATCGCCACCCGTCGCGGCGAGACACGCTCTGCCCGGATCTGGATATTACCCCCGGAGCCGGCGAGCGCATCCAACGCGTTTTTGACCAGGTTCTCGAGCGCCCATTCCAGCAGGACCGCGTTACCGTGGACTGGTGGCAGCCCCTCGGGCACCTCCAACTCCAGCTCTACCCCCTGCGAGAGCTGTGGCATGCGGACGCGCACGTAGCGCTCCAGAGTACGCAGCAGCGTCCGTACTTCCACCGCCTCGAAACGCACCGGGCGGCCGATCCACTCGAAGCGGTGGGCGACCTTCTCCAGCCGGTCGATGTCCGCTTCCATCTCGGCGGCCACGGCCTCCACCGTTGCCATCTCGTCGCGTTCCTCGGGCGGGAGGCGCAGGATCTCGACCCAGCCCGCCAGCGAGGATAGCGGCGTGGCCATCTGATGTGCCGATTCGCGAGCCATGGTGGCCCAGATTCGCTCACGCTCGACCCGCTGGTTGTGGCGCACCAGCAGCCAGGCCGCGAGCACGAGGCCTCCAAGCGCCCCCACCAGCAGCCAGGGGATCCATCGCATCCGCTCGAGCACCGGCGGGTTGCCGAAATAGAAGGTGCCGAGCTCGGTGTGCAACGGCTCGTGGATCTGCGCCAGGTGCCGCGCGTACGCGTAAAGCCGCGGGTGATCGCTCGGGTTGTTGGGATCGGCTTCAAAGGGGAGGTTACTGACGTGGGCGGGAATGCCGTCCGGATCCGTCATGATGATCGGGAAGTCCAGCGACCGGATATAGTCGCTGAGCTCCAACAGCGCACCCTCCGCGGCTCCCTCGGTCGGATCCGGATCTGTGAGCGCGCTGAAGATCCGGCTGTAGATCTGGTAGTGCACGAGGGCGTCGCGCTGCATCTCCCGCAGCAGGAGCTGCGAGTAGAGCAGATACCAGCCGAGTACGACCGCGGCCAGCAGACCCAGGGCCGTCGGCCAGTAGCGACGTGGCAAGGGACCTCCCTAGGGAATGAACCGATCCGTGCCGACGTAGGGGCGCAGGACTTCGGGGACGACGACGGATCCGTCGGGCTGCTGGTAGTTCTCGATGAGGGCGACGATGGTGCGCGGGAGGGCGACCCCTGATCCGTTGAGCGTGTGTACGTACTCGGGCTTTTCGCCCGGTGCCGGCCGGAAGCGGATCTCCGCTCGCCGCGCCTGGTAGTCGCCGCAGTTCGAGCAGCTCGACACCTCGAGCCACTTTCCTACGCCTGCAGCCCAGACCTCCAGATCGTAAGTACGCCGGGAGGAGAAGCCGAGGTCCCCGGCGGCGAGCAGCACCACCCGGTAGGGAAGCCCCAGGAGCTGGAGCACGCGCTCGGCGTGCGCCGTGAGCTTCTCCAGCGCCTCCGCCGAGTCCTCGGGCCGCTCGAAGCGGACGAGCTCCACCTTGTCGAACTGGTGGACTCGGAGCAGGCCGCGCGTGTCCTTGCCCGCGGCCCCCGCCTCGCGCCGGAAACAGGGAGAGTAGGCCACGTAGGAGAGGGGGAGTCGACTACCGTCGAGCAGCTCCTCGCGGTGGAAGTTCGTGATCGGCACTTCGGCGGTCGGGATCAGGTAGAGACCGTCCGAGGGGATCTCGTAGGCGTCCCCGTCCTCCACGAACTTCGGGTACTGCCCCGTCCCCTGCATCGTCTGCTGGTTCACGAGGTACGGGGGCGAGGCCTCGGTGTACCCGTGCTCCTCGCGATGGAGGTCGAGCATCCAGTTGATGAGCGCTCGCTGCAGCCGCGCGCCGGCTCCGGTGTAGGCGACGAACCCGCTGCCGGTCACGCGGGCACCGGTGGACAGGTCGATCAACCCCAGCGAGGCGCCCAGCTCCCAGTGGGGCTTGGGCTCGAAGTCAAGCTCGACCGGCCTGCCCCACTCGCGCACCACCTGGTTGCTTTCCTCGCCGCCGAGCGGCAGATCCGGATCGGGTACGTTGGGGAGGCGCAGGAGCGTATGTTCCACCTCCTGCTCCACCTCGCGCAGACGCCCGTCGATCTCGCGGATGCGGTCGGCCACGGCGCGCATCTCCGCGATCACGTCCTCCGACGGGTCACCCGCCCGCTTGCGCTCGCTGATCTCGCGCGTAACGACGTTGCGCCGCGCCTTCAGCGCCTCGCCCTCGGCGATCAACGCCCGCCGCTCCTCGTCGAGCCTCACCAGCCCGTCCACCGCCGCGTCCGTGCGCTCCGGCGCGCCGCGCATCGCCAACCGCGCCCGGACCTCCTCCGCGTCGCGCCGGATCCACTTGAGGTCGAGCATCAGTCGTCCTCGACCAGGCGCGGGTCGTTGCAGCGGGCGTTGCCGGCTACGCGGAGCTTCACCGTGCCGGCCACCGGATCCACGCTGAGTGGCTGCACCTTTGCGTAATTCTCACAGCCTCCGAACGACACCGGAGTGCGGCGCGAGCGGACCACGTAAACCCGACCGGTGAGGATCGCGATCGTCGTGTCCGAGCGGAAAGCCCCGGCGGTCGGCGCCTCGATGACCTCCTCGAAGGCTCGCTCCATCGGCAGGGTGAGGGCCGCTCGCGACGTCCCCCCCGTGGGATTCTGGAAGCCGAAGGTGGCGGCCGGGACAAAGACAAGGGTTCCGTCTTCCGCGCGAATCGCCAGGTCCCACTGCTCCGCGTCGACGACCAGCTCCGGGAACCGCCCCCGGATCGGGCTCACCGCGTAAGCGACATCCAGGGCACTGGGAAGCTCGAGCTCCGTCGTCGGGAGCCCGAGGTCCACCGTGTCTTCACGGATGATGGGATCGAAGAAGCCATCGTTCGGATCGTCGCACGCCGCCAGAGCCAGCGCGAGCAGCGCAACACCACCCAGGGCCTGTATTCGCAAGCGGAAAACTCCTTTGGAGCCGGAAGTCTCAGAGAGGCATAACCATAGAACCCACAAGCCGATGGCGTCAAGGCGAGAGAGAGCCCGGCCTTGACGCATTCGACAGGGCAGGTCTAGCTTGCGGCCGTTCGCAGGGAGCACCTGTTTTCACCGCCATTGCCCATGAACCAGCTCGACGAAGCCCTGCTCAACCTGAGAACGCACGAAGGCGTCGAGCACGTGCTTCTCGTCGGCGTGGACGGATTGCTCGTGCGTCATTCCGGTGAGGAATCGGATCTCGATCCCGATCGAGTCTCCGCGATGGTGCCAGGGCTGATTTCAGCGGTTGACGCGCTGGGCGAGGCGGTGGGTGGCGGAGCCTGCGCTACCGCGGTGCTGGAGCTCGAGCGGGGCGTGGCCATCGTGATGCCACTGTCCCCGGAGCTGCTCCTCGCGGTCGTCCTTCGGTCGGGAGTGCCCTTCTCTAAGCTCCTGCGCGAGGTGCGCCGCGATCGCAGCCATATCGCCGCGCTGGTCTGAAGCGTGTCCGCAGACGAACTGCCGATGACGGAGAACGAAGCGACCCCCACGGAGCGACACATCCTGGTGGTCGACGACGAGCCGCACATCGGGCGCATCATTCAGATGAAGCTCGAGCGAGGGCCATACCGGGTCTCTCTCGCCTCCGACGGGCGCCGCGCGCTCGAGGTGCTCCGCAGCGACGAACCGGTGGACCTGGTTCTCCTGGACATCATGATGCCGTACGTGAGCGGCTTCGACGTGCTGCAGGAGATTCGCTCCTATCCGCATCGCGAGAACACGCCGGTGATCATGCTCACCGCCAAGGGTCAGGTAACCGACCGCACGCGGGCCTATGAGCTGGGGGCCACGGACTTCCTGACCAAGCCCTTCAGCCCCAACAAGCTCCTGGGACGTATCGATGAGCTCTTTGCCGGCCGGGATGGTTGAGACCGAGATCGACCGCCACCTCTGGACCGTCATCCTGGCAGGCGGAGTCGGGTCCAGGTTCTGGCCTGCCAGCACTCCTTCGCACCCCAAGCAGCTCCTCCCGCTCGCTGGGCCTCGCCCGCTGATCCGGGAGACCGTCGAGCGGATCCTGCCGCTGGTTCCGCAGGAGCGCCTCCGCATCCTTACCGGGCGACACCTGGCCGACCCGATCTGCGCGGCCCTTCCCGAGCTCGAGCCGGGGAACCTCTTCCTCGAGCCGCGCGCAGCGGGAACCGCTCCGGTGCTCGCCTGGGCGGCCGCGGAGATCGAGCGGCGCGACCCCGACGCGGTGATGATCTCGCTCCACGCGGATCACGTGATCGACCCCGCGGACGCCTTCCGCGACCGACTGCGCCTGGCGGCCGAGCTGGCCGTGCGGGACCGCCGCCTCTTCACCCTGGGGGCGCAGCCGGACCGCCCCGAGATCGGGTACGGTTACATTCGCGTGGGCGAAGTGATCGAGACTGGCGGCCCGGAGAATGCCGCGCACATTGTCGAGGCGTTCGTGGAGAAGCCCGACCGCGCCACCGCTACCCGCTACCTGGAAGAGGGCGGCTACCTGTGGAACACCGGCCTCTTCGTGTGGCGGGTGGCCGACCTTCTCGATCAGCTCGAGCGCTTCACGCCCGAGCTCTCATCGCTGATCCCGATCCTGCGCGAAGGGGGAACCGAGGAGTTCTTCCGACAGGCGCCCACCCTGTCCATCGACAACGGGCTGCTCGAGCGCTCGGATCGAGTGGGCGTGGTCACGGCAAACTTCCACTGGGACGACGTTGGTGCCTGGGACGCCGTCTATCGAACCCACCCGCGGGACGAGAACGGCAACGTGTCCATCGGCGAGGTCTACTCGCTCGACGCACGCGGGTGCGCCCTCTACGCCGATGATGGTCCGCTCGTCGCCTTCGGGGTCGAGGACCTGGTGATCGTGCGGGCCTCCGGGGTCACCTTCGTCGCCCACAGGGACCGGGTCTCGGAGCTCAAGGACCTGCTCGCCACCCTGCCAGAAGAGCTGCGCACCCTCGGCTGAGCCCGATGGACAGCCTCGCCATCATCCTCTTCGACGACCGCGTCGCGCGGGATTGGGAACCGTTCGCGCTCACGCGGCCGGCCGGGGAGCTGCTCTTTGGTGCGCTCACCTTTCGCGAGCGCGCGGAACGGATCTTCGGAGGCCGCTGCACGGCTCACGTCGCGGCGGAGCACCTGCTCGGTTTCGAGGAGGAGGGCGCACCACCCGTCCAGGTGACCCCGGAGACGGACGTCAACCTGCCGCGGCTCTACCTGCTCTCTCGGGCGGTGCCGGCCTGGTCGGTGCGCGCGACCTGGAGTCTGCCACCGCGTTCGGGACCTGTTCTGATCGGTGAGGAGCCGGCCGGCTGGTACGCCGCGGCCGGGGATCCGCCGCCACCGGAGGAGCTCATCCTGGACCCGGGTGGATCTGCGTCCGGAGACGAGCCGGTTGCGAGCCTTCCGGGTACGGTGATCCAGCGGGTCTGGGACCTGATTCCGCGGAGCCACGAACAGGCAGCTCGGGACATCGAGGCGCTGCACCCCTCCGCGGAGAGCTCCTCACTCCCGCCGGGCGTCTTTCACTGGGGCGACCACCCGGTTTTACTCGGCGAGGGCGCCCGCCTGGAGCCGGGATGCGCGCTGGACACCACCGAGGGCCCGATCTGGCTCGACCGGGGCGTCACCGTCCGAGCCTTCACCCGTCTGGCCGGTCCGAGCTACATCGGCCCCGGCTCCGCCGTGCTGGGCGGAGCGGTGGGGCCGGTCAGCGTCGGGCCTGTCTGCCGCATCCGCGGCGAGATCGCCGAGAGCGTGTGCCTCGGGTACACCAACAAGCAGCACGACGGGCACATCGGTCACGCCTACCTGGGTCGATGGGTCAACCTCGGCGCGGAAACCACGAACAGCGACCTCAAGAACAACTACGGGACGGTCCGGCTCTGGACCCCGTCAGGCGAGCTGGACACGGGGCACATCAAGATGGGCTGTCTCCTCGGTGACCACGTGAAGACGGGCATCGACCTGCTGCTGAACACGGGAACCGTGGTCGGCGCGGGGAGCAACCTCTGGGGAGCGGTGCTGCCGCCGCGCTTCGTGCCTCCGTTCAGCTGGGGCAGCGGCTCCGACCTGACGGAATACCGCCTGGACCGCTTCCTCGAGACTGTGGAGCGAGCAATGGCCCGCCGCCAGGTTGCCCTGTCCGAGTCCATGCGCGCGCAGCTGCGCCGCGCCTGGGAGCGAAGCGCCATCTGGCGCCAGAACGTGGTCCGGCCCGGGAGCGCCGCGTGAGAGTCACCGTCCTCGGCAGCGGCAGCTCGGGGAACGCCATCCTCGTCGAGTCCGGGACCACCCGGCTTCTGGTTGACGCGGGCTTCAGCGGCGTCGACCTCGAGCGCCGCCTGGCCGCGGTCGAGGTGCACCCGGAATCCATCGACGCGCTGCTCATCACCCACGACCACACCGATCACACCCGGGGCATGGGGGTAATGGCCCGCCGCTGGGGGATTCCGCTCTACCTGACCGAGGCTACCCGCTTCGCCTGCCGAGGACTGCTGCGGGGAGACGAGCGCCTGACCGCGTACTCCTCGACGCAGCCGGTTCAGATCGGAGCACTCCAGGTCACCCCCTTCCTCACCGTTCACGACGCCGTCGACCCGGTCGCGGTGACCGTCACCGAAAGCCATACGGGTCAGAAGCTCGGCATCGCCACCGACCTCGGCCGTCCGACTGCCACCGTGCGCGCCGCGCTTCGCGGTTGCGACCTGCTCGTGCTGGAGTCGAATTACGACGACGTGCTCCTCCGCCGCTCGATCTATCCCTGGTCGGTGAAGGCGCGCATCGCCAGCAGCCACGGACACCTGTCGAATCGCGCCGCCGCGGAGCTCGCCACCGAGCTGTGCCACCCGGGGCTCGCCTGCGTGGTTCTGGCGCACCTGAGCGAGCGGGCCAACGACCCGCGCCTGGCGGAGGAGGTGGTGGGCGAGGCGCTGGAGCGGGCCCGCTTCCGCGGGACTACGCTCACCGGCCGCCAGGAGGCGCCGCTCGCCCCCATTGACGTGGACCGGTTGAAGCGCCGGCTGATGCCCGAGCAGTTGCCGCTGCTGTAGCGGCGGGAAAAAAAAGGGCCCGCCAACTGGCGGGCCAGAACTCGGGCAGGGAGCCGCGACTCAGGCAGCGGCCTCTTCTTCCTCCCGGAGCTTGCAGTCCAGGCAATAGCGCGCGTGCGGCAGCGCGTCCAGGCGCTCGAAGGGGATTTCCTTCTTGCAGTTGTGACAGATGCCGAAGTTCTCCGGTTCGGAATACAGTCGGCGCAGCGCGTCCTCGATGCGGTACAGGTACCGGCCTTCCTTGCTCGCGAAAAGGAAGGCCTTTTCGCGCTCCATGGCGTCCGTTCCCTGATCAGCCATGTGGAAGGAGTAGCTCGACAGATCCGAATCCGCCGAATCACGGGACAACTTGGACTGCTCCTGAAATCGCCCGAGCGACCTCAGGGCGCGCTCCCGCTCCCGCAAGAGGCGCTGCTCGATGTGTTCAATCTGGCTCCGGTCCATCAGCAATCTGCTCCTGGCTGGAACTGAACGCGGGGCACCACGGGCGCCCCAACCGGTGAGGCCGAAACCCCCGAGAAACTATCAACTTAGGCCAATCTCACGAGAAAAACAAGCTCCGACCCGTTCAGATCCCGAAGAGACGGAGGAAATCGTTGGTGATGGCCCAGACCATGATGCCCACCACGATGATCAGCCCCACGTGCGAGAGGCGCAGTCGCTGTTCGACGGAGAGCGGTCTTCCCCGCACCGCCTCGACGAACAGGAAGAGCAGCTGCCCGCCGTCCAGCACCGGGATCGGCAGGAGGTTCAGCACCGCGAGGTTCACGGAGAGGAGCGCCATCCACTGCAGCATCACCTCGAGCCCCGCCCGGGCCGTCTCGCCGGAGATCTGCCCGATGGTGAGCGGTCCCCCCAGGCTGCGAGGAGAGGCGTCTCCGGTAAACAGGTCACCCACCAGACGCACGATGGCCGTGCTGGTGCCCCAAGTCGTCTCCCAACCCTGCCGCAGCGCCTCCCCCAGCCCTACCCTCCGGTGGTCCAGCTCGAGCTGCTGGGAGACACCCAGCCGCCCGATCTCCAGTCGCTCACCCTCGGGAAGCTGCTCCTGCACCGGCTCCGGCGTGACCGTGATGGGGATCTCTTCCCCTCCCCGCTGGACGACCAGCGCGACCTCCTCGCCCGGGTGGGCGCGGATCACGTCGACGAACTCCGTCCAGGAGCGGATGGGCCGCCCATCCGCCTCGATCACCCGGTCTCCCTCCTCGATCCCTGCCACATCGGCAGGAGATCCGGTGTTCACGCCACCAATCAACGGCTCGGCAAAGGGCTGGATGCGTTGTAGCACCGAGACCCTGACCCTCTCCTCTTGGGGTAGGTCCAGAGTCACCGTCTGGCCGTCGGAAAAGCCGAGGGTGAGGGGACCCGGCCCCGCGTCCGCGAAGAGCTCCAGGACGTCGTTCCAGTTCTCCACCGGAACCTGGTTGATCGACTCCAGCTCCGCCCCGGTGGGGATCATCCCCAGAGGTGCTGCCGCGCCGGGGAGGCTGTCCTGCCGGGCGATGGCGACCCGCGTGGTGGGGTTGATCGACTCCCCGTAGACGAGCGCCACACCCGTCACCACGACGATGGCGAAGAGGAAGTTCATCAGCACACCGGCCGAGACGACCCAGATCCGCGCCCAGAGAGGCTTGGCGTCGAAGTCCCGGTCGGACGGCTCCTGGGCGAGCTCCTCCCCGCCTTCCAGCGCCGCGGTATCCTCCATCCCCGCCATGCGCACATAACCGCCCAGCGGCAGCGCCGAGATCACGTACTCCGTCTCTCCCCAGCGGAAGCCCGTTACACGGGGCCCGAAGCCGATGGAGAATCGGGGCACGGCGATGTCCACCGACTTGGCCGCGATCAGGTGCCCCAACTCGTGAACGAAGACCAGCACCCCGATGACGATCAGGAAGGCGATCAGTGTCGTCAGCAATGCACGTGTCCGTCGATGAAGGTTTCTGCCGTCCCTCTCGCCCACCGATCGGCGGCGATTACGTCTTCCACCGTGCGGATGTCCGCGCCCTGCCAGCGATCGAGGGTCTCCCCAATGGTCGCGGCAATGGCCGGATAGGAGATCCGTCCATTCAGAAAGGCCGCCACTGCCACCTCGTTCGCCGCGTTATAGACAACCGGGGCGCCGCGACCCGCTCGCCCCGCCTGCACTCCCAGCCCGAAGGCGGGGAAGAGCGTCTCATCCACCGGTTCGAAGGTGAGCGTTCCCGCCGCGACCGGATCGAAACGGCGCGTCCGGTACTCGATCCGCTCGGGATAGCCGAACGCGTGAGCGATCGGCAGCTCCATGGTCGGAAAGCCCATCTGCGCCATCACCGAGCCGTCGATGAACTCCACCATGGAGTGGATGATCGACTGCGGGTGGACCACCGCACCGATCCGCTCGTACCCGATCGAGAAGAGAAAGTGCGCTTCGATCACCTCCAGCGCCTTGTTCGCCAGAGTCGCTGAGTCGATGGTGACCTTCGCCCCCATGTCCCAGGTGGGATGGCGCAGCGCATCCACCGGCTTGACCCGCTCCAGCTCGGAGCGGCTGAAGCCCCGAAAAGGACCACCCGAGGCAGTCAGGATCAGCCGCGCCACTTCCTCTCGGCGACCGCAACGGAGGCACTGGTGGATGGCGCTGTGCTCGCTGTCGACGGGGATCAGCTCGCCTCCTCCGCTGGCCGCGGCCTCGAGCACCAGCTCCCCGCCGCATACCAGCGACTCCTTGTTGGCGAGCGCTACCCGCTTCCCGGCTCGCAAGGCCGCCAGCGTCGGCTCCAGCCCCGCGGCGCCCACCAGGGCGTTCAGCACGATGTCGTTGCGCGGGTCGGCCGCCACCTCCAGCAGCGCCTTGCGGCCGTACATCCAGGTCGTCCCCCCCTCGTGCCGGGGGGGCTGCTCCGCAGCGTCCGCCACCACGGCCAGCTCCGGCTTCCACTGGCGCACGAGCGCTTCCAGCGCTTCCACGTTGCTGTGGGCCGTCAGCACAGACGGGCGATAGCGATCAGGGTGCTGTGCAAGCACGGCCAGAGCGCTGGCTCCGATGGAGCCGGTCGCGCCGAGGATGGCGACCTTCTTCATCCCGCTACTCCCGTTCCAACCCAGAAGCGGAAGAAGAGATAGGCGAGGGGCAGCGTGAACAGCAGCGAGTCGAAGCGGTCCAGCGCGCCTCCGTGCCCGGGCAGGAGCTTCCCGGAGTCCTTGACCCCCGCATCTCGCTTGAGCAGTGACTCCACCAGGTCACCGATCTGCGCCACGATGGAGATCGCCAGGCCGAAGATCGCCCCCTCGAACATGGTCGGTCGGTAGGTGGGGAAAGCCTCGAGCACCCGGGTGTAGGCGATCGCCACCAGCACGCTCCCCACCACCGCGCCGATGGCTCCCTGTACGGTTTTGCCGGGGCTCACCCGCGGGATGAGCTTGGTGCGCCCCCAGCGGCGCCCGACGAAAAAGGCGAAGGTATCGCTCGTCCAGGTCAGCAGGACTGGCGCGAACACCAGGGCAGTGCCGTGAATGGCCCCCTCGACTCCGGGGAGGTGTCGCAAAAACAGACCGAAGCTCAGCAGGCCTCCGGTGTAGACGGCACCGGTGAGGGTGGTGGAGATGGAGAGAAGTGGTTGGCCCTCGACGCCTCGGGTCCAGATCGCCAGCGCGGTGACGACGAGAGTGGCGATGGTGATGACGAGGCCGAAGCTCACCGGTCCGGCCTGCGGGTTCGCCGCGGCCACCAACACGAAGGCGACGGCGAGCGGCAAACCGGCCGCGATGAGCGGGCGCGCCTGCCGATGCTCCGCCATGCGGTAGAACTCCAGGGACCCCGCCACCACGATCGCCGCGATCAGCAGTGCCAGAATCCAGCCCCCAGCGTATACCACCGCTACGGCAAGGGGGATTCCCACCGCGGCAACGGCTACCCGCTGGGTGGTCTCGGTCACGTGCCGCCCCTCAGCCGGCGACGACGCCGCCGAACCGACGCTCGCGACGCTGGTAGTCCAGCACCGCCGCGAACAGGTCCTCCCGCTTGAAATCGGGCCAGAGAATGGGGCTGATGTGCAGCTCCGTATAGGCGAGCTGCCACAGCATGAAATTCGAGATGCGCTGCTCGCCGGAAGTGCGGATGAGCAGGTCGGGATCGGGCGTTCCCGCGGTATAGAGGTGGTCGCCAACCAGCGCCTCGTCGATCTCCTCGGGCACCAGGGTGCCGCGAGCGACGCGCTCCGCCAGTGCCCGGGCAGCGTCAGCGATCTCCGCCCGCCCGCCGTAGCTGATGGCGAGGTTGAGCTGCAGGTTCGGACCGCCAGCCGTGCTCTCGATGATTCCCGCCAGCGCGGCGCGCGTGCGCGGACTGAGTCGCTCCAGGCGCCCCAACGCTCGCACCTCCACCCCTCGCGCCCGCAGCTCACGTGCTTCCTTCCGCACGTACAGCTCCAGCAGGCTCATCAGTGCCCGAACCTCTCCTCGGGGTCGCTTCCAGTTCTCCTGGGAGAAAGCGTAGAGGGTAAGCACGGGGATCCCAGCCTCGATGCACCCTTCCACCACCTCCCGCACGGCGACCATTCCTGCGCGGTGACCGAACTCGCGAGGCCGGCCGCGGGCCTTCGCCCAGCGGCCGTTGCCGTCCATGATGATCGCGACGTGCCGGGGTACGTCGCCGCTGATCCTGATCTGCGCGAGCCGGTCGGAGGGCATCCTCAGACCTCCATGACCTCGGCTTCCTTGTGCTTCAGGATCTCCTCCAACTGGTGGATGTAGCGATCCGTCAACTTCTGCACCTCGTCCTGCTCGCGGCGAGCGTCGTCTTCCGAGAGCTCGCCGTCCTTCTGCCGCCGCTTGATGTCGTCGTTGGCATCCTTGCGCGCCTGCCGTACGGCGACGCGTCCCTCTTCCGTCATCTTGTGGAGGAGCCGCACGTACTCCTTACGCCGCTCTTCGGTGAGGGGCGGAATGGGCACCCGGATGACCTTACCGTCGTTGGACGGATTGAGTCCCAGATCGGAGGTCTGAATCGCCTTTTCGATCGGCCCGATCATCCCGCGGTCCCACGGCTGGATGACCAGCAGCCGCGGCTCGGGTGCGCTCACGGTCGCCACCTGATTCAGTGGCACGTGCGAGCCGTACGCTTCCACGCGCACCGTATCGAGCAGCGCAGGCGTGGCTTTGCCGGTTCGGACGGACGCGAACTCGCGCCGCACCGCTTCGACGGCGCTCTCCATTCGACGCTTGGCTTCTTGCAGGCTGGGCATGGGGGATCGAGAGTTCAGGGACGAATCAGCGTCCCGACCCGCTCGCCGCTGATCGCGCGGGCCACCAGGCCGGGCTCCATCAAGTTCAGGATGATGATCGGGATCTCGTTCTCCTTACACAATGAGATCGCGGAAGCATCCATCACCTGGAGGTCGCGAGCCATGACATCTCTGAAGGAGATCTCCGGGATGAACTCAGCCGATGGGTCCTTCACCGGGTCGGCGGTATAGACCCCCTCCACCTTGGTCGCCTTGATGATGACGTCGGCCTCCATCTCGATCCCGCGCAGCACGGCGGCGGTATCGGTAGAGAAGTAGGGGTTGCCGGTTCCGCCGGCGAAGATCACCACCCGTCCCTTTTCCAGGTGACGCAGCGCTCGGCGACGAATATAGGGCTCGGCGAGCTGCTCCATGCGGATGGCGGTGAGCACCCGCGTCTCCACCCCTTTGCGCTCCAGGACGTCCTGTATCGCGAGGGCGTTGATGATCGTCGCCAGCATCCCCATGTAGTCGGCCGAGACGCGATCCATCCCCTGCTGGCTCGCGATGGTGCCGCGGACGATATTCCCACCCCCGATCACCAGCCCCAGGGCCACCCCCATCTCGTGGAGTTGCTTGATCTCTTCGGTGATCTTGTCGATGACGGGAGGTGAAATGCCAAACCCCTGCTCTCCGGCGAGCGCCTCGCCGGAGAGCTTCAGCAGGAGGCGGCGATAGACGAGATCCCGTCCGGGCTCGGCAGCCATTACTCGCCGAGAGCGAAGCGGGCGAACCGGCGGACGACGATGTTCTCCCCGGTCCGCGCGGAGGCCTGCGTGACCAGCTCGCCCACGGTGATGTCAGGGTTCTTGACGAAGGGCTGCTCCAGCAGAGCCGACTCCTGGAAGAACTTGTCGAGCTTCCCTTCGATGATCTTGTCCCAGATGTGCTCGGGCTTTCCCGACTCCTTCATCTGCTCGCGATAGACCGCCCGCTCCCGCTCGACGATCTCGGGGGAGATGTCCTCGCGCCGCACCGCCACCGGGTTGCTGGCGGCAATGTGCATGGCCACGTCGCGGACCAGCTGCTGGAACTCATCATTGCGAGCGACGAAGTCGGTCTCGCAGTTGACCTCCACCAGGACGCCGATCTTGCCGCCCATGTGGATGTAGCTGCCGACGGCACCCTCGGTCGCCTCTCGGGCGGAGCGCTTGGCCGCCTTGGCCGCGCCCTTGGCGCGCAGGATGTCGATCGCCTTCTCCATGTCGCCGCCGGCCTCCGTGAGCGCCGCCTTGCACTCCATCATCCCGGCGCCGGTGCGCTCGCGAAGTTCCTTGACGTCCTGTGCAGTAATGGCCATTGGCTGATCCCGGTATGAGTGATCTATTGAATCACCGCGCCACCCGCGCGGTCGTGATTGCAGCTCCGAGGTCCATGCACACGATGGGGCCACGCACGGTTTCCCGGTGGCCCCATCGCGCGGCTCCTGAACTCCGGCGCGGAACTACTCCTCTTCGCCCTCTTCCTCCGTTCCGCCACGCAGGTTGGCGATGACCTCCGGCTTCGGCCGACGCTTGCGGCGGGGCCGGCGCCGCTGGCCGCGACGATCGTCGTCCACGGGAGCGGTCTCGCCGGTCTCGGTGGAGTACGAGGTCGCTTCGACCTCCTCCGCCCGGCGACGCTCCTCCGCGGGCAGCGCGGCGCGCGCCTCGATGATCGCGTCAGCGATCGCCTTGCTGATCACGCTGACGGAGCGGATGGCGTCGTCGTTGCCGGCGATCGGCACCGTGATCAGATCCGGGTCGGCATTGGTGTCCGCGATGGCGATGACCGGAATTCCCAGCTTGTTCGCCTCGCTGACGGCGATGCGCTCCTTTTTGGCGTCAACGACGAAGATCGCGCCGGGGAGGCGCGCCATATCCTTCACCCCCGAGAGGTACTTGTCCAGCTTCTCCCGCTCGCGGTCGAGCATGAGGCGCTCCTTCTTCGTGTAGAAGTCGAAGGCGCCCTCCTCCTGACCGCGCTCGAGCTCGCGCAGCCGGCGGATCTGCTTCTTGATGGTGGAGAAGTTGGTCAGCATCCCCCCGAGCCAGCGCTCGGTGACGTGGAACGAGTTCGAGCGCTCGGCCTCGCTCTGGATCACCGGGCGAAGCTGCTTCTTGGTGCAGACGAAGAGAATCCGCTCCCCACGGGAGATGACCTGCCGGGCGAGCTCCTGGGCCAGCTCGATCTGCCGCTGGGTCTTGCGCAGGTCGATGATGTAGATGCCGTTGCGCTCCGCGAAGATGAATTTGCGCATCTTCGGGTTCCAGCGGCTGGTCTGGTGGCCGAAATGGACACCGGCTTCCAGGAGCTCCTGGATCTCGGGGACAGTCGACATGAAGGGAACTGCTCCTGTGGTGCGGGTCGCCGGGCGACCCATTGGGTTGATTCTTCCACCGCCGTCATCCGTTGCGCCGACCGCCCGCAGGCGGCACCCGACGCAGCGTCAGGCGAGTGTGATTGGTTGAAGGACGTTATCCGTTATCCGCTATCCGTTCGCTGAGGCTACTTCGCGGCAGACCGCGAAACGGATAACGTAAAACGGATAACGGATAACCCTCTTACCGCTTCGAGAACTGGAACCGCTTGCGCGCCTTGGGGCGGCCCGGCTTCTTGCGCTCCACCTCGCGCGGGTCGCGGGTGAGGAGCTCCTGGCTGCGCAGGCGCGAGCGGAAGTCCTCGTCGACCTTCAGCAGGGCCCGGGCGAGGCCGAGGCGAACCGCGTCCGCCTGTCCGCGCTGCCCACCGCCGCGCACGTTCACCTTCACGTCGAAGCGGTCCTGCGTCTCGGTAACGGTAAGGGGGAGCACGATGGACTGCCGGAGCACTGCGCGCGGGAAATACTCCTCCAGGCTGCGACCATTGACCGTCCAGCGCCCCTCGCCTGGACGCAGGAAGACGCGCGCGACCGAGCTCTTACGACGGCCGAGGCCGTGGTACTGCTCGCCCTGCGCGCCCGCGCCATCGGCGCTGCGACGACGCGCCACCGGCGTCGGCACGACCGGCGCCTCCGCGGCAGGAGCCGGCGCTGCCGCGGCCGGAGCGGGAGCAGCAGCGGCGGGAGCCGGCGGCACCGGCTGCGGCGCCGGGGTGGCCGTCTCGTTCGTCTCCTGCGGCTCCTCAGGGGAGACCACGTCCGAATTCTCGTTCGCCATACCGAAGAATCAGAAAGTGAGAGGTTCGGGGTTCTGCCCCTGATGCGGATGCTCCGAGCCCGCGTAGACGCGCAGCTTGCGCCGCATCTGCCGGCCCAGCGCGTTCTTCGGAAGCATTCCCTTCACCGCGAGCTCGATGACACGCTCCGGATGCTTCTCGTGCATCTGGCGGTAGGGGATGTGCTTCTCGCCGCCCATGTACCCGGAGTGGCGGAAGTACGTCTTCTGGTCCGCCTTGCGGCCCGTGACCTCGATCGCCTCGGCGTTGATCACCACCACGAAGTCACCCGTGTCCAGGTGCGGCGAGTAGATCGGCTTGTGCTTCCCCCGGAGAATGCGGGCCACCTCCGAGGCGAGGCGCCCGAGAACCTTCCCCCGGGCATCCACCACGTACCACTTCCGCTCGATTTCCCCGGCCTTCACGGAGTAAGTCTTCATCGGGATCTGAGGTCGTAAAGCCGCGCGCTGCTCGGAGATGCCCTCCGCGCCTGGCTCTCGCGCGTCGGTCCGAATGACACAAAAAAACGCCAATCCGCCCCCGAGCGGGAACAGATCTTCTGGCGAGAGACAGACGGGAATGATAGGGAAACGGCTGGAGAGTGTCAAGGCAACGGGGGAGGCGAGCGGCGGGCGGTGGGGGGTGGGGGCGGGGCGGTCAGGGAGACGAGGAGGGGTGACAAGGTGACAAGGTGAACGGGTGAGGAGCCATCCCGAGGCAAAGCAAAGGATCCGCACTTTCGCTCAGATGCCATGAAACGTGCGAATCCCTCTCGCTGATGCTCTGGCCGGATTGTCGGGCTGTCGGGACCGGGCGGTTTGACAACGGCGACGGCCTCACCTTGTCACCTTGTCACCTTGCGGCCTACTGGAGGAAAGTCTCGAGGAACCTCGCTCGCGACTGATGCCGCAGCCTCGCCAGCGCCCGCTCCTTGATCTGGCGCACGCGCTCGCGGGTGATGCCGAAGCGCTCGCCGATCTGCTCGAGCGTGAGCGGCTCGGTGTCGCCCAGGCCGAAGTAGAGCCGCAGGACCTTGGCTTCCCGCTCGCTGAGGGTGTTCAGGGCATCCTCGATGGAGCGCTGCAGCGCCTCGGTGTACAGCTCCTCGTCGGGGCCGGGGGAGAACTGGTCGGATACGTAGTCGAGGAGCTGCCCATCCTCGCCCGGAACCAGCGGCGCATCCAGCGACAGGTGCGTCTGCGCCATCGCCAGGGTGTGCTTGATCTCCTCCTCGGAGAGGTCGAGCTCCTCGGCAATCTCCTCCAGTGTCGGCTCGCGACCGAGCTCCTGGGTGAGCGAGGAGGAGCGCTTGCCGATCCGGTGCAGCGTTCCGGCCCGGCTCAGGGGCACCCGCACGATGCGCGACTGCTCCGCGAGGGCCTGCAGGATCGCCTGGCGGATCCACCACACCGCGTAGGAGATGAACTTGATCCCCTTGGTCTCGTCGAACTTCTGCGCGGCCCGCATCAACCCGATGTTCCCCTCGTTGATGAGGTCCGCCAGCGAGACACCCTGGTTCTGATACCGCTTCGCCACCGACACGACGAAGCGGAGGTTGGAGCGGACCAGCCGTTCCAGCGCGCCGGCCTCGTTGCGCCTGATACGGCGAGCAAGGTCGGCTTCTTGTTCGCGATCGATGAGGGGATAGGCACTGATCTCTCGGAGGTACTGGTCCAGCGACTCGGACTCGACGGAAATCTTCCGCATGGAGGGGATGGCACTCATGAAGACACCGTGCAGCCGTACGGAGAGGAGCGGGAGACTTTCACCGTCGGCGACTCCGCGGTTCGCCGATCGGCTCGCGCTTCCGCGGAGAGCGGAAGCTTGAGGATGGTACAATGGTCAGCGGTGCCGCTAACCCAAAGTGATTATGGAAAGGCGTCACAGGCACCGTCAAGCCCCCCTGGCGAGGGTCAATGGATCGGCTCCCCGATGCGGGCCCAGCGGATGTCCGTGAGCCACGACAACGGATGCAGAGGGTCACGCGCAAACGAGTAGTAGACGAACATCGGGCGGCCCCGGATCGACTCCGCGCTCAGGAACCCCCAGTAGCGGGAATCCTCCGAGTGATCCCGGTTGTCCCCCAGGGCGAAGTACTTCCCCGGAGGGACCACGATCGGTCCCCAGTTGTCTCGCGTGGGCCGATAGTCCTTACGACGAACCTTGCCCTCGACGAGGTAGTCGGCCTGCCAGCGCATCCGCGCGTCCGCCGGGTCCGTGAAGGGATCGCGATGACGCACGTACGGCTCGATCAGCGGCTCCCCGTTCACGAACAGGACCTTGTCCCGCATCTCCAGCGTGTCTCCCGGCAGCCCCACGATTCGCTTGACGTAGTTCTTGGTCGGATCGTGAGGGGGCAGGAAAACCACCACGTCCTGCCGCTTCGGCTCGGTGTACCCTGGAATTCGCGTGCCGGTGATCGGGATCTCCGCCCCGTAGGCCGCCTTGTTGACCAGCAGGAAATCACCCACCAGAAGGGTGTTCTCCATGGAGCCAGTGGGGATCTTGAACGCCTCGACGATGAAGGTGCGGATGATGAGGAACAGCAGAATCGCGGTGCTGACCGCCTTTATGCCCTCCCACATCCAGCGCCCACGCGACATCGTTCCCCGGCTCTCCCGGGCGGTGCGCAACCGCTCGCGCTGGTAGAGTTCGGCGGGAATGCGGCGGGCAGGAACCTCATCAACTTCGCCACCCGACTCCGGATCGTACTGGGGCCCCTCGGAGGAGAGACGGTCGTCACGGCTCATACAGACCTTCGATTCAAGAAGCAGGCCGAAACGGGCAGGAGGGTGCCGCGGGCACACCCAACGTGCTTACCCGCCGTCCACAACGAGCGTTCCGACCCGCGACTGCGGGGCCTCGACTTCGGGCCGCGGGTGCGGAGAATCGGCTCGGGGGGGTGGCGTCGCCTCCCTTCGCCCTAGCGAAGACCACGCCATACGGCGCGGGCAAGGCCGATCAGTACGGGGAGGAGGCGTAGTTGTCGATTTGCGCCCGCTGCAGCTTCCCGGAGAAATCGACGTAGCAGACCTTGGTCTCCGAGTAGAATTCGTAGACCTCCCACCCGCCTTCGCGGTGGCCGTTGCCGGTCTCCTTCACGCCACCAAAGGGAAGATGGGCCTCCGCCCCGATCGTGGGCGCGTTCACGTAGGTGATCCCGTTGTCGAGCTCCTCCAGCGCCCGGAAAGCGGAGCGCACGTCCCGTGTGTAGATCGAGCTCGACAATCCGTAGCGAACTTCGTTGTTCACCCGGATGGCCTCGTCCAGGTCACGCACGCGGATCACCGACAGCACGGGCCCGAAGATCTCTTCCGTGGCCAGCCTCGATCCGGGGCGCACATCCACGAAGATCGTGGGCTGGAAGAACCAACCATCATCCAGCCCGTCGCCGCTCGCCCGCTCACCACCCATCACCAATTCGGCCTCCTCCCGACCGATCTCCACGTAGCGTTCGACCTTCCGCAGCGCCTCTTCGTGGATCAGCGGGCCCACCTCCACTTCCGGCAGGAGACCGTCTCCCAACCGCAGCGTCCGGGCACGGTCGATGAGCCGCTCCAGGAACGAATCGTGGATCTCGTCCTGCAGGATCAGCCGCGACGTCGCCGTGCAGCGTTGCCCCGTGGTGCCGAAGGCTCCCCAGAGCACGCCGTCCAGGGCGAGATCCATGTCGGCGTCCGCCAGGACGATCTGCGCGTTCTTGCCGCCCATCTCGAGCGAGAGGCGTTTGTGCATCTCTCCGCAGACCCGTCCGATCGCTCGACCGGTCTCGGTCGAGCCGGTGAACGAGATCACCGGGATTCCGGGGTGGCTCACGATCGCGGCGCCGACCTCCTCGCCGAACCCGTGCACCAGGTTGACCACGCCCGGCGGGATGCCCGCCTCCTCCAGGATCTGCACGAGCAGGGTGCAGGTGTGGGGCACGTCCTCGGCGGGCTTCAGAATGACGGCGTTCCCGCAGAGGAGCGCCGGGAACATCTTCCAGGTGGGGATGGCGAGGGGAAAGTTGAAGGGGGTGATGAGCCCCGCGACCCCGATCGGCCGCCGATAACTCAGTGCCCACTTGTCACGTAGCTCCGACGGCACGGTACGCCCGAAGAGACGGCGCCCCTCCGTGCTCGCATAGTATGCTGTGTCGATCCCCTCCTGCACGTCGCCGCGCGTCTCCAGGAGCACCTTACCCATCTCCCGGGTGGCGGCGCGAGCGATCTCCTCCTTGCGCTCCACCAGCAGGTCCCCGACCCGCTTGAGCACCGCGCCCCGCTCCGGCGCCGGGGTGCGGCTCCACCTCTCGAAGCCCTCCCGCGCCGCCTCCACCGCCCGCTCCACATCCTCCGCCCCCGAGCGAGGCCAGAGTCCAATCACCTCGCTCCAGCGCGCCGGGTTGCGGTTCTCGAAGTACTCACCCGTGGCGGGCTCGACCCAGGAGCCGGCGATGAAATTTTTGAAGGTCGGTGGAGAATTGGTCGGGGCGGTCGGTTGCGCTTGGAGCATCATGCAGAATACGGACGAAGAGTAGTGAGGAAGCTAGAAGCTAGAAGGCTTAGAGCGCCGGGCTGTCGCGGCATAGCTGGGGATCCTTCCGAAAGTCGGAGAGCAGGAAGCCGAGAATTCTAGCTTCTCGCTCCTAGCTTCTAACTTCTCCCGTCTCACTCCTCCCTCACCAGCTCGTACTTCTCGATCTTCTTGTAGAGGTTCGAGCGAGGCATGTCGAGGATGCGCGCGGTCTCGGAGACGTTCCAGTCGTTCTCCCGCAGCCGATGCAGGATGAAGGCCTTCTCCGCCGCTTCCTTGAACTCACCGAAAGTGGTACAGGAGAGGAGGTCGGCGGACAGCCCGGAGTTCGACGAGCGCCCTCCCACGTAGAGATCCACCTCCCGCTCGGTCACGGTGGGGCCGGCGGTCAGGATCAGCAGGCGCTCCACGCTGTTGCGCAGCTCGCGCACGTTGCCCGACCATTCCATCTGCTGGAGCCGGGCAATCGCCTCGGGCGTGAACTGCTTCTGGCCCACCGCGGCCTCGCGCACGGCGAGCTCGGCGAAGTGCTGCACCAGCATGGGGATGTCTTCGCGACGCTCGCGCAGCGGCGGAACGTGCAGGGGGATCACGTTGAGGCGGTGGAAGAGATCCTCCCGGAAGCGCCCCTCCTTGATCTCGTTCGCCAGATCCTTGTTGGTGGCGGCCAGGACGCGCACGTCCACCTTCACCGGTCTCGCCCCACCCACCCGGGTGATCACTCCCTCCTGGAGCGCCCGCAAGACCTTCGCCTGCGCGGCGAGGCTCATGTCGCCCACCTCATCCAGGAAGAGCGTCCCACCGTCGGCGAGCTCGAACTTGCCGGTTCGATCCTCGTGGGCACCGGTGAAGGAGCCCTTCACGTGCCCGAACAGCTCCGACTCGATCAGTTCGGTGGGGATGGCGGCGCAGTTCACCTCCACGAAGGGCTTCGCGGCGCGGGAGGAAAGCCGATGGATTGCCCGGGCGACCAGTTCCTTGCCGGTACCGTTCTCCCCCGTGATCAGCACGCGAGCATCGGTGGGAGCCACCCGCTCTACTCGCTCCAGTACCTGCCGGATAGCGAAGCTCTTCCCCACGATCTCGTAGCGGCTCTCCACCTCGCCGCGCAGACGAGCGTTCTCCTCGAGCAGACCCCGTTGCTGCAGGGCATTACGCAGGAGAACCAGGATCCTGTCGGTGTCCAGCGGCTTCTCGAGGAAGTCGTAGGCGCCTCTGCGGGTGGCCTCCACCGCGGTCTCGATCGTCCCGTGACCGCTGATCATCACCACCAGCGCACCAGGATCGAGCTCTCGCAGCCGGGTGAGCGTCTCCAACCCGTCCATCCGCGCCATCTTCACGTCCAGAAAGGTGAGATGAGGACGGAATTCCGGGTACGCAGCGAGGCATTCGGCGGCGCCAGCGGCCGAACGCACCTCGTGCCCTTCGTACTCCAGCAACTGGCTGAGAACGCGACGGATTCCCTCTTCGTCGTCGACGACCAGAATTCGAGCCATTCCGCGTCAGGGTACCAGAATCAGATAACCTTCTTCGACCCGCACCTCGGACACTCCTTCGGGCAGCGTGAGCGCCATCTCGTCGGGTGCGAGACCCGGCTCGTCGCTGCGCCCCAGCCGCTCGAGCATGGGTGCGTAGTATCGCTCCGGGATCGGGATTCCCGCGAACTCCACCTGCTCCACGGCGAGCGCCACCCGGCCGTCGTCCAGCATGCGAAGGCTTCCCTCCAGCTCCACCCGACCGCTGTCCGGTAGTAGGCCACGGACCCGATCCAGGTCGGGATGCGAGGGGATACGCTCCGTCGGGATGGTCGCGGCGACCACCAGGGTGTCGCCGCTCATGCGGACATCGGGATCACGGATCACCGTCGGCGTCCATTCCGAGCCGCGGTAGCGCAACAGGCTGCTCACCTCGACGGAGTTGAGGCGGATCTCTTCGCCTTCGGAGCGGAGGCGTTCCAGCTTCTCAGCCGCCTGCTCGGCCGCCTCGGGGGAAACCTCGACGGGCTCGGAGTCGCCCAGGAACGGGAGGGAGTCGCGGTACAACCACGCCGCCCCGCCCACGAGCAGGAGCAGCACCAGCAGTGCGCCGACAAATCTCATATCGACTGTGCCGTTACAGGGGTTCGTGCAGTCGGGCTACGGCGGCGATCGCCCGCTCCACATCCTCTTGGGTGCTCGCCCACCCCAGGGAGAAGCGAACGGCACCCTCTTCCAGCGTGCCGAGCACCCGGTGCGCTTCGGGAGCGCAGTGCAATCCGGCACGACACTGGACCCCGTGCTCCCGCTCCAGGCGAGCGGCGAGGTCCGCGGCGGCCATCCGCTCGGAGGTGAAGGTCACGATGCCCACGCCCTCGGGATCCAGCGGCGATCGTACCCTGATCCCCGGAATTCGTGCGAGTCCGGCGTGGAGCCGTTGCTTCAGCGCCTGCTCCGACCGGTGGAGCGCCTCGATCCCTCGCCGCGAGAGCCACTCTACCCCCGCGAGCAGCCCGGCGATCCCCGGACCGTTGCCGCTCCCAGCTTCCAGGTGGTCGGGGTACGCCTCGGGCATCTCCTCCAGGAGCGAGTCCCCCCCGGTGCCTCCTCGCAGCAAGGGTCGAACGTCGATCCCTTCGCGGACCCAGAGCCCCCCGATCCCCTGCGGGCCGAGCAGGCCCTTGTGGCCGGTGAAGGCGAGTAGATCCACGCCCTCCCGCTCCACGTTCACCGGGAGGTGTCCCGCGCTCTGCGCCGCGTCGAGCACGACCACGGCGCCCACCTCGTGCGCCAGGTCCGCCAGCGCGCGAACCGGCAGCCGCTGGCCGAGCACGTTCGAGACGTGCGGAAGCGCCACCACGCGGGCGGGACGCGATCCGGCAATCAGGGCGCGGGCCTCGTCGAGATCGATCCGCCCATCCTCGTAACCGGCGAGCACCACCACCTCGACCCCGAATCGCGCGAGCGCTACAGCGGGCCGACGCACCGAGTTGTGGTCGTAGTGGGTGCGCACCAGGCGGTCGCCCGGAGAGAGGAGCCCGTGCAGGGCGGTGTTCAGGGCGTGGGTGGCGTTGAACTGGAAGGCGATCCGCCCGGGGTCGCCGGAAATGCCGAACAGCTCGGCGAGCGCCATGCGACAGCGCAGGGCGATGCGACCCGCCTCCACGGCGCGCGCGTGCCCTGAGCGTCCCGGAGTGGCCCCGACGTCGTGGAGGTAGCGCGTGACCGCCTCCACCACCTCGACGGGGCGGACGGCCGCGGTAGCCGCGAAGTCGAGGTAGACAGGCTCGCTCATGCGACGAAACCGCGCTCGGCCTGCAACCGCATCATCCTGCTCCTATCAGAATTGGGAGCAGCAAGATACGGCCGCCGGGCAGCGGATCGCCAGCGCGCTTCAGGTTTCGAGCGGAGCAGCGCGGGGAGCGCTCCCACCCCGCTCCTCGGTCTCACCGCACACGGCGACCGAGCGCCGCAGCGCGCGAGCCTCGAGCTCGAAGAACAGCACACCGAGCGCAAGAGGCAGGGAGAGCACGATGGCGAGGTCGGCGACGTTGCCGGGGGGGAGCCAGAGATCACCCCAGCGGAAGGAGAGAAAATCCGTCACCCGCCAGTGGAGCACCCGCTCTCCCAGGTTGCCCATCATTCCCCCGGCCACCATCCCCAGGAAGAGCCACGCCCACTTGCGGCGATGTGGCAACAATCGATGCCCTCGCGCAAGCACGCCGATGAGGAGGATGGCCGCGATGCTGGCGTAGATCGACAGCATCACCTTGCGGGCCCCCAGCGGAAGATCGCCGTGCAGACCGAGGATCAGCGCGGGGTTCTGAACGTGCCAGAGGGCCACCCGGTCGGACACGACGCGCAGCTGATCCAGGGGGACAGTCTCGGCCACCACCCACTTCATCGCCCAGTCGAGCAACGCGATCGGAAATGCGATCGCCATCACCCGCGCCCAACCCAGGTTCGGCTCGTAGTCGGTGCGGCGACGGCCGCCCCGACGCCTCCAGCGCCGCTCCCCGGTGACCGCCGCGACGAATTGTCTCACCAATCGAATCATGCGACCTCGTTCGGAACAGGCGCCCCCACCCCTGCGGGACTCCTGGTGTCGAGCGCAGCCTCAAGATGCGCGCCGGAGCCCGCGGACGCACCACCTCCGACCGCGGGAAGCATACCCCTCCTGTCGGATCCGTGCCACGGCATCGACGCCACAGAACGGCCCCCGCGCGTAGGCAAAGCGGCACAAGCGCGGAGATAGTTCGCAAACTTCCGTTCAGAGGGCGCTGAGGTGGGAGGGTATGCGACCTGCTTGAGCAGCGCGCTGGCTCAGCCGCCGCGGGTCGGCCGCGGGGCGAGCAGCTGCTACCTACCTCGCAGTACCCATTCGGCTCCAGGTCCACACGGCTCCAGGCCCTTCGACCGACTCGGCTCGAGTCGACGATTCCCTACCCCGATCGCTCCGAGGACTGCTTTGGCCGATCTCTCAAGGTTTCGACAGCGACCTACCTCCGCATTACTCCCGCTGGCCACCTGCCATTTCCTGATCGTCGTCCTTCTCTGCACCGGGTGCAGCGGGGCCCAGAGCGGGGTTCCCTCCCCCTCGCCCGAAGAGATTCCCTCGCTCGAGGCGGAGCTGGCGCGGAGACAGAACGAGGTTGCGACGAAGGTGCGGCTGGGCGCGGCGTACCGGGCGGCCGGTCGGCCCGATCGCGCGCTCGCGCTGCTGCAGGAGGCACAGAAGCAGGATCCGCAGAACGGCGGGGCGGTGCTCTTCCTCGGCCTGACCCTGGAAGACCTCGGCGAGTTTGCGCGGGCCCGCGAGCTCTACCAGGCGTACCTGGCGCTGGGCGATCCCTCGCCCCTTCGCGCCCGCGTGGAGCGACGCCTCCCGCTGCTGGCGCGGCGAGAGCTGCAGGCGGCGGTCGCGCGCGCGATCGCGGGTGAGGTAGCGCTCGCGGAGGCCCCTCCCCGGCCGGGAACCGTAGCGGTCTTCCCCTTCTACCTGGCGAGCTCCGACACGGCGCTGAGCCCGCTCTCCCTCGCCATGGCGGAGATGCTCATCACCGACCTCTCCCAGACGGAGCGGCTCATCGTGCTGGAGCGCACCAGGGTGCAGTTCCTCCTCGACGAGCTGGGTCTCGAGGGCGCCGGGCTGGTCGCCCCGGAGACCGCGGCTCGCGGCGGTCGCCTGCTCGGGGCGGAGCGGCTCGTTCAGGGGACGCTGGGGGGTGGCGGTGAAGCGGAGATCCGCTTCGACGCCGCCCTGGTGAGCGCAACGTCGGGGGAGGCTGGGATGGAGCAGGGACAGGGGCCGGCCTACGCGGCATCCGCGCCCGGCAATGTCGTGCACATCACCGAGGAGGACGCTCTCCCGCGCCTGTTCGACCTCGAGAAGCGGCTCGCCCTGCGGATCTTCGACGCCATGGGCATCGAGCTCACCCCGGCCGAGCGGGAGCGGGTGAACCGCCGTCCCACCGAGAACCTGCAGGCGCTGCTCGCCTACGGCCGGGGTCTGCGTGCGGCCGACGCCGGCGACTTCAGGGCCGCCGCCCTCCAATTCCGGGAGGCGCTGAGGCTGGACCCCAACTTCACAGCCGCCCGGATGCGGGCCGAGGAGGCGGAAAGACTCGCCATCGCCAGCCTGGAGACCACCAACGACCTGGCCGAAGCAGGCGCTTTCGAGACCCGGCTGCCGGTGGCCTTTGGACCTCTCGACCTGTTCGTCCCCGGCGTGGGTCCGCGCGACCCCGCCCAGGAGATCATGGGCACGGAAGGCTTCGAGCCCGCCACTGTCGTCGAGGTGATCATCAATCGGCCGGGAGGTCTCTGATGAGCAAGTTCGCGATCCGGCGGATCGGGACGCTTCTCAGCGCTGTCACGATAGTTGTCACGGCAGGGCTTCCGGGCGGGAACGTGGCCGCAGCTCAGCTCCCCTCGGCTGGAATCGACGCCGGGATCGGCGCGGGGATCAATTTCGAGAGCTACGACTTCTCCAGCGCCGAAGCGGTGGGCATGGAGCGGCTCTCGCTGCGCACCATCCCGCTCACTGCCGGGCTCCGTCCGGCCCGCTGGCTGACCCTGGAGGTAGCCGGCGCCCACGCGACCGGCGTGCTGCGCCGTGCGGATGGTAGCGACTCGGAGATCAGTGGCTTCACCGACACCGAGGTGCGCGCCACGGTGCCGTTCGGCTCGGGAAAGACCACCTTTTCGCTCACCGGGCTCGTGGTGCTCCCGACCGGAGTGGAGTCGCAGAGCCCGGACGAGGTGGCGGTCGCAGGGGTCGTCGCGGCCGACCTGCTCCCCCTGCGTATCTCCAGCTGGGGGGGCGGCGCGGGTTACGCCTTGAGCGCCGCAGCCGCGCGTTCGATCGGCGACTTCAACGTGGGGCTGAGCGCCGGCTACCGCGTCGCCAGCGAGTACGACCCGCTGGACGAAGGCTCGTTCACCTTCCGCCCCGGCAATGAGCTGCGCCTGCGCGCGGCGATCGATCGGAACGTCCGTGGCCAGTCCAAGGCTTCGCTCTACGCCACCCTGTTCACCTATGATCGCGATCGGCTGAACGGGGCGAACCTGTATGACTCCGGCAATCGCATTCAGGTCGTCGGATCGTACGCCTTCCCGCTGGGGATGGCCGGCTCCGCGATCGCCTATGCGGGGGTGATGCACCGCGCTCGGGGGAATGTCGTGGATCCCCTGCGCGTGGGAGCGATCACCACCACCGCCGATCTCCCCTCTCAGCAGCTCTACCTGCTTGGAGGCGGCAGCCGCCTTCCTCTCGGCCGGCACCGCCTTCTTCCATCCGTTGATATCCGGGTGTTCCGCCGCGAGGACGGCATCGGCCAGGGCTACGTCCTGGGTCTCGGGACTGCCGCCGAGCTGCGCCTGAGCGGGTTCAACTCCGAGGTGACGGCTTCGGTGGACCGGGGTGTCGTGCTGGTGCCGTCGATCACCTTTCGCTTCGGAGAGCTGATGCTGAGCGACGATCGGGACAGCCGTCTCACCGGGCTGCAGATCGGCATGGCGATCCGCGGAGGTGCCCGATGAGTCTCGGTTCTCGCCGGTGGTTGGTCACGGCGACGCTCTGCTTCGCGGCAATGGCCTGCGATTCCGGTCTGTTCGTCGAACCGGCCGAGGACGCACCCGCCATCCGGATCTCCTACTCGCTCTCCGAAGCAGCGCGCATCATTGCCGGGGGAGGAGCGGCGGCGTTCGAGGCAGCGGATGGCGTACGCATCCGTGTGCTGCGCGAGGAGGCGGCGGTGCTCGATACGCTGGTCTCCTTCACTCCGGCCGAGGAGACACGCATCGGGCTCCAGCTCCCCTCCTCGGCCGCAGGCCCAGCCGTCGTGGAGGTCGGGATCCTCAACGGGGAGGATCTTCTGTTTCACGGGACCGCTTCGGCGGATCTCGCCCGGGGAGCAACGACCCCGATCGAGATCAGCCTGGGGCCCGTGCCGCATCACGTCGAGATCGATCGCGCCGTCCAGCGGATCGAGCTCGGAGATACCCTGTTCCTCACGGGCTCTCCGGCCTTCGCCACCGGGCACGCGATCGCGGGCGAGCTGTCGTGGTCGGCGAATCCGGACGGCCTCGTGGAGCTCGACCGCACCTCCGGACGGCTGATCGCAAAGCAGGAGGGCGCGACCCGCATCACCGGCACCTTCGGGGGCCTCAGCGACACGATGACGATCACCATCCGGTCCGAGGTGGCGAGCGTGTCGCTGTCGGTCGCCCAAGAGATCGAGGTCGGCGAGACGACTCAGGCTGAGGTGGAGGTCTTCGACAAGCGCGGCAACCTACTTGACCGAACCGTCGAGTGGAGCAGCTCCAACACCGGGGTGGCCACCGTGGACGCAGCCGGCCTGGTTCGCGGGCTCTCCGCGGGCGAGACACGCCTCTCGGTGAGTGCCGAGGGCAAGAGCGACAGCGCGCCGCTTCGCGTGGTGGAGCCGTGCGTGCCCGCCCCTCCGCCGCTGGAAGAGAATGGATTCCGGGTCTCCGGCGTGGTCGCGCGGGCGGCGGGATTGCTGGTGGATGTCGTCCTGAACCCAATCCTGGTCGATGGCCGACCGGTGAGAGGGCTGACCGCGGAGAACTTCCAGGTATATGAGGACGAGTGCGTGCGGCCCTTCACGGTGACGACGTCGGAGGGTGCGGTGGGCGTGGACCTGGTTTTCATCCAGGACCTCTCCGGTTCGATGGGCGGGGCGATCACCGGTGTGCGCAACAGCGTGATCTCCTTCGCCGAGCAACTGGTCGAGCGGGGGCTGGATATCCGGATCGGGTCGGTGGGCTACTCCGGACCCTCCACCATCCCCAGCACGCCCGCGGGAAGTCCCGATGAGTTCCTCGGGCCGGTTCAGGACCTCACCACCCCCGAGGTCTTCCGCAAGCACGTCGAGGCCGAATGGGTGGCCACGGGCGGTGGAGATGCGCCGGAGAATGGGCTGGAGGCGATCGAGTACGCCCACCGGATGCTCTCCTGGAGGCCTGGCGCCACCCGGGTGATGATCCTGATCACGGACATCAGCCTTCACTGGAGCGGGTCGTTCTGCGGCTGTTCCGACCAGACCATCGAGAGCATCGCCGAGTTGATCGGAGAGAGCACCGTGGTGCACTCGGTTGCGCCCGCGATCGAGGAGATTCGTACTGCCGACGGAGGGGTCGATCCATGGGTGCTCGCCGACGCGACCGGCGGCGTGCGGCTCGTTCTCAACCCCAACGGCACGGTCGACCTGAACGCCCTCGACATCGAGTCGGTGCTGGCCGAGACGATCCGCCTGACCTTCGAGTCGGCCAGCGAGGCGAACGTGCCGCACGACTTGCGGGTGCGGGTGACGCTACCGGGCGGGGTTCAGTCCGAGTTCGTCGCGGACGGGGTGCGGTACGATCCGCTTGCGCCGGAACTGAAGACGGCACGGATACCGCGGCGGTAGGGTTGGAGTACCCGCCTCAACTTCGCATCAGCCGATCCAACGACCGGTACTGAATCGCCTCCGCCACATGATGGGGCCGGATGTCCGGCGTGCCCTCGAGATCAGCAATGGTCCGAGCGATCTTCAGGATCCGATGGTAGGCCCGCGCCGAGAAGCCTAGCCGGTTGATGGCGCCTCTCAGAAGCCTCTCACTCGCCTCACCGATGGGGCAGAACTCGCGGATCTCCCGCGGCCGCATGTGGGCATTCGCGAAGAGGCCCCGCCGGCCATTGAACCTCTGCCGCTGGATCTCCCGCGCGGCGGTCACCCGCGCCCGGACCGCCTCCGACGGCTCTCCCAGGCGCTGATCCGATAGATCCCGGTAGCGCACCGCCGGAACCTCGACGTGCAGGTCGATGCGGTCGAGCAGCGGCCCGGAGATGCGGGAGAGGTAGCGCTGCACCACCGGAGGAGGACACTTGCACGCCCGTGTCGCGTCGCCGTGAAAACCGCAGGGACAGGGATTCATCGCGGCGGCCAGCATGAAGCGCGCGGGATAGGTGAGGCTGAAGTTCGCCCGCACGATGGTCACCTCCGACTCCTCCAGCGGCTGCCGGAGCACCTCCAGCACGTTGCGGCGGAACTCCGGCAGTTCGTCCATGAACAGGACGCCGTGGTGCGCGAGCGACACCTCCCCGGGCTTGGGAATGGTCCCACCGCCGATCAGCCCCGCGTCGGAGATGGTGTGGTGCGGCGCGCGGAAGGGGCGGAGCTGGACCAGCGGACAGGCGGGCTCGAGCAGGCCGGCGACGGAGTGGATCTTGGTGGTCTCGAGCGCCTCCTCCAGCGTCAGCGGCGGGAGGATCGTCGGGATGCGGCGCGCGAGCAGGGTCTTGCCCGACCCGGGCGGCCCGACCATCAGGACATTGTGCCCTCCAGCCGCCGCCATCTCCAGCGCCCGCTTGACGTGCTCTTGCCCCTTCACGTCCGCGAAGTCCACCGGGAAGACCGGAGGTGCGCTCGTGTACCGCGCGGCGGAGCCCGCCACGGTGGCAAGGTCTCCGCTACCGTCCAGGAAGCGGGCTACCTCGAGCAGGGTTCCGGCGCTCCGCACCTCGATCCCGTCCACCACCGCCGCCTCGGCCACGTTCTCCGCGGGCAGGACCAGCCCGCGCAACCCGGCCTCGCGCGTGGCCACCGCCACCGGCAGCGCACCGCGCACCGGTCTCAGCCGCCCGTCGAGCCCCAACTCTCCCAGGAGCACATACTCCCGCAGACGTAAACCGGAGATCTGGCGCGTCCCCGCCACGATGCCGATGGCGATCGGCAGGTCGAAGGCGCTCCCCTCCTTGCGCACGTCCGCGGGCGCCAGGTTGACCGTGATCCGCCGCGGGGGCAGGAGGAAACCGCTGTTCTTGATGGCCGCCACCACCCGGTCCTTTCCCTCTCGCACCGCCCCCTGCGCCAGGCCGACGGTGGCAAAGTTCGGCAGCCCGTTGGCCACATCGGCCTCGACGCTGACGATGTAAGCGTCGATCCCCAGAACGGCGCCGGACAGAGCGCGTGCAAGCACAACCGGGCGGGTGCGAGACTGGACTTCGATGCCCCGAACGGAGCGGTGGTCGAACCTTATACCACCATACCGACCCCGAATGGAGCGATGGAAGCCGTCGTTTCCCGCCCAACGAATCAGGGGGCGCGATGACACAAACGTCGCGCCCCCTGAAAGCAGCTTCGCCGCACCCCCCTACATCACCGTGAACTGCAGCATCATCCCCTTGTAGGTGTGGGGCTCGCCGTCCGCCCCGGGAACGGGACAGAGGATCGCGTACTCTCCGGGCGTGAAGTCGACGGTGAAGGTGCCACTCTGCCCCGGCGCGATCGCCGAAATGCCGCCCAGGAACTCAGCCGGCGGCGGCCCCTGCATGTTGTGGATCCAATTGTTGACGTCCTGCACCGTTTTCCCGGGAGCGAGGCGAGCGACCACCACCTCGTGCGGTTCCGTGGACGTGGTCTCGTTGACCGCCCGGATGGTATGCTTGCCGGCAGTGACCTCCCGATTCATCTGGAAGGCATAGTCGCGCAGCGTGACTTCGACGTCGGCGGCAGGCTCGGCTCCGGCGCTGGGACCGTCGCGCACCGTGATCTCTTTCACCATCCCCTTGAACACGTGCGGAACGCCGTCCGGCGAGGGCACGAGGCAGATCAGCGCATACTCACCCGGAGTGAGCTGCACGGTCGCGTTCGACGACGCTCCGGGCATGGGGGCATTCGGGCCTCCGGCCCACGTGGCAATGCCGTCGATCGGCCGCCCATCACGCAGTGCGGCCACCAGCTCCGTCACCGTCCTTCCCTCCTCCAGCCGGAGCAGGGTCAGGTGATGCGCTTCCGCCCCGTGGTTCGCAAGGTGGAAGGTGACCCAGCCGGGATCCAGCTCATCGGGCGATTCGAAGGAGTAGTCGACGGCGCCGACCTCTACTACCTGCGGCTCGGATGCGGACGCGGAGCTGGCGCTCGCGGCGGATGTATCTTCCGCGGAGCCACCCGCGGAGTCGGCCTGGCCACAAGCACAGACGAGCACCGGCACGGCCAGCAGAACGGCGAAGCGGGAGGTTCGGGACATGGCGGGATCGCGGAGAGAGGTGATGGAATTGGCCAGCGCAGGCCAGCGAGAGCAGTAGCAGCCTCCCCGGAGCGGCCTGCACGCGCAGGCGAGCGGCCTCGCCTGCGCGGTCAGGGAGTGCCGCCGTGGGGCCCGGAGCACAACACCTTCGACGTGGCCAATAGTGGCCGGCTACACGCCCATCAGGCAAGAACTTCGATTGCCCCGGGCCACCCTCACTCTATCGTATCTTCTCGCTCGCTCGTATCCCCCTCCACACCCGCGGCATCCTCTTCACCTCCGACATCCACCGCCTCACCCAGGGCATCCTCCGCCTTCAAGGCCTCCTCCGCACCCACTGCATCCTCCTCACCCCCCACGTCCCTGGGAATCAACACGCGCACCCGCGTCCCCCGCCCCGCGACAGACTCCGCCACCACTTCCCCACCCCACGACTCCACCATCCGCCGAACGATCGCCAGGCCCAGGCCGGTTCCGCTGGTGCGGGTAGAGAAATGCGGCTCGAAGACCCGGGTGAGCAGCTCGGGAGGAATCCCCTCGCCGGTATCGGCCACGGCGATCTCCACCCGATCGTGCTCCGCCCCGTTGACGGAAACGCGGATCTCGCCGCTCTCCCCCACCGCCTCGCGGGCATTCTCCAGCAGGTTGACGAGCACCTCCTTCAGCTCGCCCCGGCGGGCGATCCCCCGCACCCTGTGCGAGGCATCCACCTCCAGGGAGTACTGGATCCCCTCCCCCGCCCCGCGATAGAGGGTGAGCGTTTCCTCCACCACGCTCGCCACGTCGATCGACTCCAGCCGATCCGCCGTGCTGTCCGGTGTCCCGAAGCGCGAGAAGGCGCGGGCGATCTCCCCCAGTCGATCGATCTCCATCAGGATCGATTCGACGTTGCGATCCAGGATCTCGTCGTAGTCCGGGCGCCGGTCGCGGTACGCGCGACGCAGGTGCTGCACCGCCAGCTTGATCGGCGTCAGCGGGTTCTTGATCTCGTGCGCCACCTGCCGCGCCATCTCTCCCCAGGCCAGCACGCGCGCGCTGCGGATCTCCCCGGTCACGTCCTCGAGCGCCACCACCGCGCCGCCCGGTCCGTCTCCGGAGGTCAGCCGCCGCATACGCAGCCGCAGGATGCGCCCCTCGACCTCGAGCTCCACCGCCTCCTCCGTCTCCTGCGAGCGCCAGAAGCGGTCGAGCGCCTCCCCCACCGCCCGCAGAGGAGCCGAGGTGCGCGGCAGAGGCTGGCCGACTTCGAGCGGTGCGCCCAGGATCTCGGCCGCCCTCGGGTTGACCATCTCCACATCGGCATCGGCGTCCAGCGCGAGCACACCTGTCGCCGCTTCGGCGACGATCGTCTCGGTTCGCCGCGTCTCGCGAATCAGAGCCGCTCGAGCGCTGCGGAGACGCGTCGCCATGCGGTTGAACGAGCGGTAGACGCTGCCGAACTCGTCGGGGCGGCTCTCCGGCAGCTGCACTTGGAGGTTGCCCGAACCGATGGTGGCCGCCGCCTGACTGAGCTCGTCGATGGGTCGGGTGAGCGCCCGCCCCACGAGCAGGGAGAGGAACACTGAGAGCGCCGCGCCCACCAGCGACAGCAGCAGCGCGATGTCGCGGAACTGGGTCTGGCGCCGCGCGATGTCATCACGCGCAAGCGCGATGGGCGCCGCCAGCACGACGTCACCTTCCAGGCGACGGTAGCCCACCAGGTACTCGTTCTGACCCAGCCGGCGGCGGTCGACCTCCTCGAGGTCGTCGCCTCCCGCGAACGCCAGGTAGACCGAGGGCGGCAGCCAGGTGTCGAAGAGCCCCAGCTCGAGGATCTCCGGCGCCGGGGCCACCTCCAGCGTGCCGCGACGATACAGAAGGAGGTCCGCACCCACCTCCTCCACCACGTTCCACAGCGGAGTCCCCGGGGAGATCTCGTCGACCGTCTGCTCCAGGGTGCTGCGCGCGAACGCTTCGGCGGAGAGGATCACCTCCCGCGCCACCGCGCTGTACGCCACAGCGCTGAAGATTCCCGCGGGAAGCAGGAAGAAGGCGAACAGCGTGAGCGTGAGACGGCTGCGGAAGGAGCGCAGCCGCTCGGGCCGCAGAACGGGAAGGTCTCCCAGGTCGCGGGATATCAGGCGCGCGGTCAGCCACATCAGGAAGAGCACGCCGAGCAGCGCGGTGGTCAGGAGCACACCGCGGATCAGGAGCATCGGCAGGGAGGAGGTCCGCACTACCAGGTGCGCGTGCATCCAGCCCGACGGGTACCGCGCGGGGGCCTCGCTCCGCCACCCGTTCTCGGTCGGATGCCACTCGACCCGCCTTCGCGAAGCATCCTCGGCCACGAGGCTGTCGGCGGCAGGGGTGTCGCTCGGGACCAGATACAGCGACGAAACCGCCGCGCCGGGCTCGCTGCCTCCCTCCTGGTGGAGGAACCGCGCAAGCGCCGTCGCCCCGGCAAGCCGGCTGCGCGGGGGCACCGCCACGGACAGCGTCCGCCCGCCGGGGAGCGGAACGAGGAGGAGGTAATGCAGCCCCTCCACGCGGGTGTGCAGCTGAACGACGGGGGCATCCAACCCACGGTGGCGCTCCACCATCATGCGCACCACGGAGGGCAGGGTGTCGGTGAGTTGCGTCAGCCGCAGCTCGTTCAGGGCCGTCCCATTCTGCCAGATGGTGAGGCGCGCCTCGTACCCCTCTTCCGCCAGCCGGCTTTCGATCCAGCTGTGATAGAGAAGATTGACCCCCGTTTCTCCTTCCGCCGCGAAGTCCTGTGCCTTCTCCGCGAAAACGCGGAGCCGGAAATCGAGATACGGGTTGGCCTCGGTGCCGAGTCGGGAGAGCTCGCGCTCCTCCGCGTTGCGGAGCTTGGCCTCCACGTGCCAGGTCCAGAGCGTCGGCAGCACGCAACTCGACGCGACCAGTCCAGCCACAAGCCACGCCCTGAGAGGGCGATAGCGCGCAGACAGGTGTGGCAGAGCGAGGGCGAACGCGACGTAGGGTAGTGCCCAGAGCGAGCTCCACAGGGCGGATGGGCTCTGCGGCCCTGCCCGGAGCGCCAGCACGACCGCGAGTGCCGCGCATGCAGCAACTCCAGCGATCAGCAGCGTCGCGGGACGCACCCTGGAGAGATGTCGCCTGCGTGAATGCAGGAGCAGCAGGAAGAGCGGCAGGGAGGTCAGCAGGACCCCGGCGAGCTGCAGATAGAAACCGCCGGCGGGTCGCGCGGCGAGGATCGCGCCGGTCGAAACGCGCAGAAGCCGAAGCACGGCGGGCAGGAGGATCGCTACCGCAATGGCCTGACCCCACCAGGGGATCCGGAAGCGCCTGAAGCGGCCTCCGCCCGCGCGTGTCAGCAACCAGATCGAGCCGCTCGTGAGGACCAGCAGCAGCACTCCCAGGCTGACGTCCCAGGGGAGCCGCGGCAGCACGAACTGGGAGGGAGAGAAAAGCGTCTCCGTCCGCGACATCGGCCCCAGCGGCATCATCAGCAGCGCCACCGTGATCAGGCCTACCGGCAGGCCGGGATACGGCATGCGCCGACGGTACCAGCGCAGCGCGAGCAGGCCCATGGCGAGCAGGAGGAAACCCGCAACCTCCCAGCGCCCCCGCTCCTGCACTCTGCTCCACCAGTAGGACTGCGAGAGGGCGGTGAAGCAGGCGCTGAGGATGGCCCGATCGAGCGACCAGTCCCAGATGGACGGACACACCGCCCGGTTCGGGTAGGTGAACACGGGCAGGACGCCGTGGCGTTCCTCGAAGCGAGCAGCGAAGGGGGTCTCGCCCCCCTCGGTCTCGAGGCTCGCCTCGAGCAGCACCGCGGCCACCGCCGTTCCACCGTCCCGGAGCGGGTAGACGAAGTAGAGGTAGCTGAACAGCGGCCCCTCGTAGAAGACGTAGGGGCTGCTGCCGCGCTGCACGGCGACGGGAATCTGTCCGCGGTGTTCTCCCGCCCAGGCGACCGATACCCCGCGACGATCGAAGATGGCCAGTGCCGAGAGGTTCTCCGCGCGCCGGATCAGCTCCAGGCGGCTGAACAGCCGGGTAGAGTCCGCGATCTCTCCAGCCTGGAGCTCGCGCGACAGTGCGGCCACCGCCCGGTCGCCGTGGGTGACGAGCCCGTCCAGCTCCATGTTGAGCGCCCGCGCGGCGCGGGCCTCGATCTCCCGCTGCAGCTCTGGCCAGCGTGTGGCTACCTCGCGCAGGCGCAGGTGCACCGAGAAGCCGACCACGGTTGCGAGCCACAGCGCCGCCACGATGATCCAGCGGCGACGCCCTTCGCCGCGCACCGACCAGGTCCAGGCCGCCGCCCCGAGCGCACCTGCCAGCAGGGCGAACAGCGATAGCTGCGAAAGCCAGAAGGAAACCGCGAGGACACACCCCCACCCGCCGATCCAGCCGAGAATCTCACGTGGATTCGGATGGCCCGTAGCTTGCGCCCGGGCGGCTGCGTCTCCTCCACCCAGACGGGTCGTCATGGTTCGCTCACCAAATCCATTCCTGCTGACGGAGCTCTCGTGGAAGGAGGTGGAGAGGCACCTCCAGCGCGACCGCCGTCTGCTGGTACCGATCGGCGTGTGCGACCAGTATGGACCTCACCTCCCCATCGGCGCGAGCACGATCGTCGCCGAGGCCGTCACCGGCGAGCTGTCCCGCGAATTCGGCATCCTCCTGGCTCCCACCTTCCCCGTGGGCGTGAACCTCGCCGCCGACCGCCCCTTCCCGGGCACTGCCGGAGCGCAGGAAAAGACCCTGCACCGCCTCCTGAACGACGTGCTGGCCGCGTGGGAAGACAGCGGATTCGAAGAATTCATCCTGGTCACCGCGCACGATTACGATCCCCATATCGAAGCGCTGGCCAGCGTGTCGGGAACGCGCGCCCGCGTTCGCGTGATCGAAGTCCTGGGAATCGACTTTTCGGAGTTCCTGGATGGGCGCGTGGAACCACAGCACGGCGGGGAAGTGCTCACTTCTCTGATGCTCTACCTTCGTCCCGACAAAGTCAACCTCGCGCAGGCACAGGACTTCGATCCCCCGAATCCGCACGGCGAGCCGTGGCGGATCGACCATCTCCCCCCGAGCAGCTCCGGCTCGGTCGGTTATCCCTCGCGCGCCACGGCGGAAAAGGGCCGGCTGATCTTCGAGCACATTCTCTCCCGGATCCGGACCAAGGTCCTCCTCGGCGAAACGATTTCCGAGTCCGGGCGCTGAAACCCCGCCCCTGGAGCGGGGTACCCTGACCGCACGAACCATCAAGCGGAAAGGACCATGCAGCTCGGCGCGAAGCTCTGTGCGCTGCTCGTCGCGGGCTCGACGCTCGCGGCATCGACAGCGTCTGCCCAGGTCGGGGCGAACGACTCCGGCTCCTTCGAAGTCCAGGTCGGCGGTCGCACGGTAGGAACGGAGGAGTTCGAAATCCGGCAATCCGGCGCGGGCAGCGGTGCCGAGATCATTGCGACCGGTCGCGTGAACCTCACCCTGCCCACCGGGACCCTCGATCTCACGACCCGCCTGGAGACCTCGGGGTTCCAGGCGCAGCCCGTCTCTTACGAAGTCACCGTCGGCGGAAGCTCTCCTCGCAAGGTCGTCGGCACCATCGGCGGCGGCCGGGTCAGCGCTCGCATCGCCACCCCCTCGGGGGAGCAGATGAGAGAATATGTGGCCAGCTCGGGCGCGATCGTGCTCGATGACGCGGTGGCGCATCACTATTACTTCCTCGCTCGACGCGTGCGTAGCGGGAAGGTCCCCATCATCGTCCCGCGTGATAACCGCCAGGTGATGGCGACGGTGCAGGATGTCGGCGCGGAGAGCGTCGAGATCAACGGGGTCACCGTTCCCCTCTATCATCTCGAGATCCAGCCGGACGGCGCAGAGGTGAGACACGTCTGGGTCGATGACCTGGGCAGGGTGATCCGGGTGGAGATTCCTTCCACCGGCTACGTCGCCGTTCGGACGGAGCTACCGGCGTGAGCGAGCTCATGGCCTCCGTTCCTCCAGAGGAGGCAACCGCCTCGGCTCCCCTTCTGGCGCGCGTCCGCGCTACGTTCGTCGCTCCGCGGCGTCTCTTCAGCACCTTCTCCGACCGGCCTCCGTGGGTGGATGCGCTCGGCCTGGCAACCTTCGTGGCGGCGGTGGCGGCCGCCGCGGAGCCGGCCGAGTACTATCTCGGTCAGATGGAGAACCCCGTCGACCGCCGCGGGGTCCCGGTCGAGATCACCTCCTCGCCGCAGCAGATCGTCCTGTGGGGCCGCGTGATGGCGATGCTGAGCGCGATTGCCGGTCACCCGATGCTGGCCCTCGCGGGCGGCGGGGTGCTGCTCCTGCTCTTCGGGGTTCTCGCCCGGGGAGGGGGATCGTTCCGCCAGTACCTGGCCGTGGCATCACATGCGCTGCTCATCCTTTCGGCGGGCATGCTCGTCACGAATGTGGTGCGTCTCGCCCTCGACGCACCCACCTTGCTTCCCAATGTCGGCGTGCTGCTCGGTCTTCCGGCTTCCGGGCTCGCCGGGGCAACCCTGCAGGGAGTCAATCTCTTCACGTTGTGGATGTTCGGAGTCATGGGCGCGGGCGCCGCGGCGATCGGCGGCCGGGTCACGACTCTCAGCGCCACGGCGTTGTTGTGGGCGGCCTATCTGCTCCTGAACGTGATCAGAGCGCTCGTCTTCGGCGCCTGAAGGCGATACCGCAGACGACTATTGCAGGGCAATCCGATAATTGTGAGATTGGACTGTTTCGCCCGCGCGGTCGCGCCCGCCTGAAACCTTTGTCCGGCGGTACCCGTAGTCGGTGCCGACACCGGAGCCCTTCTCTTCCTCGCAGTCCCGTTGCACACATAGGAGCGAACCGTGAACGGATCCCTGGCCCGCCGGCCTCTGTCGGCGTCCCTCTTGGTCGTTCTCGCAGCGATGGCCTGGCTCGGCCTTCCCGCAGAAGGCGCCGCGCAACAGCCCGCGCCTACCGAGCTATCGCTGGATCAGGCGATCCGGATCGCTCGTGAGAACAACCCGACCTTCCTGCAGCAGACGAACGACGTCGCGGTGGCGCGCTCCTCGGTTCGAGCCGCCTACGGAGAGCTGCTCCCCAGCCTCACCGCCAGCAACAGTTACGGCTACACCGCCGCCGGCGAGGCGCGCTACAATACGATCGAGTTCGGGCGGCAGCCGGAGAGCTATTCGTCGAGCTACTCTCTGAACATGGGGTTGAACCTCAGTGGCTCGACCCTCTTGCAGCCGTCCGTCCAGCGCGCTCAGAAGCGGGCGACCGAGCGACAGGTAGAAGGTGCCGCCGCCTCGCTGGATGCGCAGGTCACACAGCAGTACCTGACCGTGCTGCAGGCGAGGGAGCTGGTGGCCCAGGCCGAGCAGGAGGTGGCCCGCACGGCCGAGCACGTCCGTCTGGCCGAAGCCAGGCTGGAGGTGGGCGCGGGCACTCCGCTCGACGTTCAGCGAGCGCAGGTCCAGCACGGCCAGGCAGAGGTGAACCTCGTCCAGGCGCGCAATACCGCCGACGTCGAAGCGATCACGCTGGGGCGGCTGCTTGGAACGCCGCTCGACCCCGAGGTGCAGCTCACCACCAACTTCTCCGTCTTCGAGCCCAACTGGTCGGCGGAGGAGCTGGTTCAGATCGCCCTGCAGAGCAATCCCTCGCTCCTTGCCGCCGAGGCCAGTGCCGCGGCTGCCCGCACGAGCGTACGGGCGGCTCGTACGGCGTACCTGCCGAGCCTGAACTTCAACGTAGGCCTTTCCGGCTTCGTCTACGAAGCGGGCAACGTCAACGCGCTGGTGGGGCAGCAGATAGCCGGGCTCGAACAGCAGTTCAACAACTGCCAGATCAACAACGATCTGATGGCGCTGATCGGCCGACCCGGGCAGAACTGCGACATCTTCAATCCGAACGATCCGGCAGTGGTGGCTGGCATCCGCCGGAACCTCGAGGCCCAGAACCGCGGCTGGCCGTTCGACTACCAGCGCCAGCCGTTGAACGCCTCCGTGTCGATTTCGATTCCGATCTTCACGGGTTTCAGCCGCCAGCTTCAGGTCGACCAGGCCAAGGCAGCAGCGGCGGACGCGCGTCATAGCGTGCGCGAAGAGAGCCTGCGCCTCCGACAGGAGGTCGCGGCGGCGGTGCGGAACCTCGAGACCGCCTATGAGACCGCGCGGCTGCAGGAACAGGTAGTGGCAAGCGCCACCGAGGAGCTGCGGTTGGCACAGGAGCGGTTCCGCTTCGGAGCGGCGAACTCCATCGAGGTCACAGACGCGCAGGCGAACCTGGCGCAGGCGGAACAGGCTCGCATCGACGCGATCTACAACTTCCACAAGACCCTGGCGGCGCTCGAGGCGCTGATCGGGCGACCTCTCAGGTAAAGATGAACAAACGCGGCAAGATGATCGGGGCCACGATCGCAGCTCTGGCGATCGTCGGCCTCGCCGGAGTGGGGATCGCGTCGCAGCGCGAATCGGCCATCGAGGTCCGTACCGAAACGGTGCAGCGACGCGACCTGGTCTCGGTGGTCACCGCCAGCGGAGTGATCCAGCCCAAGCGCAAGGTGGACATCTCCGCCGACGTGTCGGGCCGCGTTGTCGAGCTTGCGGTGGTGGAAGGACAGGTGGTGGAGCGGGGCGACCTCCTGCTCCGGATCGATCCCACGACTTTCGAGGCGGCGGTACGGAGGGCGGAGGCGATGGTCGCCCAGGCGCGGGCACAGGAGGCCCAGGCGCGCGCGAACCTGCTGCAGGCCACCAGCGCGGCGGAGCGGGCGGAGCGGCTTGCCAGTGGCGATCGACTGATCTCGGAGCAGGAACTGGAGCAGGCCCGAACGCAGCAGCGAGTGGCCGAAGCCCAGTACGAGGCGGCTCGCTACGGGGTCCTGCAGGCCACCGCCTCGCTGAACGAGGCACAGGAGGCGTTGCGGAAGACGACCATCGTCTCGCCCATGACCGGTCGGGTCACGCGCCTGAACATCGAGGAGGGTGAGACGGCCATCGTCGGCACCATGAACAACCCGGGCTCGCTGCTCCTGACCGTGGCCGACCTGGGAGAGATGGAGGCCTCGGTAAAGGTGGACGAGACCGATGTGCCGCACATCTCCATCGGAGATAGCGCCGTCGTCCGCATCGATGCCTTCCCGAACAAGACCTTCTCCGGGAAAGTGACCCAGATCGCCAACAGCGCCATTCAGGGGCAGGGTGCGATGTCGGGTGCGGCGACGACCCAGCAGAATCAGTCGGTCGACTTCGAGGTGGTGATCACACTCGACAATCCTCCCGAGTCGCTCCGACCGGATCTCTCGGCCACCGCGGAGATCATCACTGAAACCCGCCAGATGGCGCTTTCGGTGCCGATCATCTCCGTGACCGTACGGGATCCTGACGGCAAGAAGTTCAACGTCGCCGAGGACGCTGCCGCGGCCCCGAGCGGCGCCGCCGCTGGGCCCGCCCAGCGCGAGAGAGAGGTCGAGGGAGTATTCGTTCTCGACGGCGGCACCGCCAAGTGGGTGCCCATCGAGATCGGAATCGCGGGGAACCAATACTTCGAGGTCCTGGACGGGCTGACAGGCGGCGAGGTGGTGATCGCCGGGCCCTATGCGGCGGTGCGCGACCTCGAGGCCGGCGCGGCGGTGCGGACCACCACTCCCCCGCCGCCCGCCAAGACCACGCAGGAGGAAACGTGAACGGTCGCAGTGTGACGAACTCGCCTCGCGGGTCGACCGACGCAGTCATCGTAACCCGCAACCTGCAGAAGAACTACGTGCTCGGTGCCGAAACGGTCCGCGCGCTACGCGGCGTGGATCTGACCATCAATCGGAACGAGTACGTGGCGATCATGGGGCCGTCGGGATCGGGCAAATCCACGCTGATGAACCTGATCGGCTGTCTCGACACCCCGACCGCCGGTGAGTACATCCTGAACGGACATGCGGTGAGCGGGTTGTCGGACGATGAGCTGGCGCGCATCCGAAACCGCGAGATCGGCTTCGTCTTCCAGACCTTCAACCTGCTCCCTCGCTCCTCCGCGCTCGAGAACGTGGAGCTACCGCTGGTCTATGCGGGCGTGCCGAAGAGCGAGCGTAAGGAGCGGGCGGCCGAGGCGCTCAGGGCGGTGGAGCTGTCCGATCGCATGGGCCATCGTCCCAACGAGTTGTCCGGTGGTCAGAGGCAGCGGGTGGCGATTGCACGGGCGCTCGTGACGCGGCCGTCGATCATCCTGGCGGACGAGCCCACCGGAAACCTGGACAGCCACACGTCTGAGGAGATCATGACGCTGTTCGGCCGCCTCCACGCGGAAGGGCAGACGATCATCATGGTCACTCACGAGATGGACATCGCCGCGCATGCCGAGCGGCTGGTGACGCTGCGGGACGGCGTGATCGAGAGCGACACCCCACAGGAGCCCCGTGGAAGCGTAGGCAATCTGGCACTCTCCGAGGCCTGATCGATGAACCTGCTGGAGGCCGTCGGAACGGCGCTGACGATGATTCGCGCGCACAAGCTGCGCGCCTTCTTCACCGTACTGGGCACGATGATGGGCGTCACCTTCCTCATTGCGGTGGTGACGCTCATCACCGGCATGGACGCCTACATGAAGGAGGACTTCGCCGGGAAGGTCTACGGCTTCAACAGCGTCATGCTGCGGCAACGCCCCTCCGTCGTCATGAACGTCGACGAGGAGACCTGGCGCGCCTGGCAGCGGCGGCCTCGGCTGACCTTCGACGACGCGGAGTGGCTGGAAGAACGGATCCAGACCCCGGGAATTCTCTCCGTGAGCTCGGAGGGAGGCGGGCAGATCGAGGGCCCGGATGGAAGGCTGCTCGAGAACGTGCGGATCGTCGGCGTGTCCGCCAGCTACTTCCGCGCGCGGGACATGGACGTCGAGCTGGGACGCGTCTTCTCCGAGAACGAAGCGGATCGCGGGGTCCCGCTGGTGGTGATCGGACAGGACGTCGCGGACAAGCTCTTCGAGGGTCTGAACCCTCTTGACCGAACCATCCGGATCTACGGCTTCCCCTATCGAATCATCGGGGTGCTGGAGAAACAGGGCTCCCTCTTCGGGTTCTCGCTCGACAACGTGGTGATGGCGCCGGCCAAGTCCCGCGTGAACGGCTACCTGAACGGAGTAAACGAGGTCGACGAGATCAGCCTGAAGGTGCCCGAGGCCCGCCTGGTGGCGCCCGCCACCGCCGAGTTGGAAGGGCTGATGCGCCAGCGCCACCGGCTTCGTCCCGGCGAGCCGAACACCTTCGAGGTGGAGACCGCCGAACAGAGCCTCGCCTTCTGGACCCGAATCTCGCAGTACATGATGATCGCCCTCCCGGGACTGGTAGGGATTTCGTTGGTGGTGGGGGCGGTGGTGATCATGAACATCATGCTGGTCGTGGTCACCGAGCGGACGAGGGAGATCGGCCTGCGCAAGTCTCTGGGAGCGCGGCGTCGCGACATCCTCGCCCAGTTCATGGTCGAAGCGGGGACCCTCTCCGGGATGGGCGGAGCGATCGGTATCGGCATCGGCATCGGGCTCGCGGCGCTGGTCGAGATGATGTCACCCGTGCCCGCGCGCGTCTCGCCCCTCTCCATCGTGCTGGGAATCCTGCTGGGCGTAGGGGTCGGTCTGGTCGCCGGCGTCTACCCCGCCTACCGCGCGTCGCGTCTGGATCCGATCGTGGCGCTCAGGCATGAGTGAGACGGCGGGGGAGGATGAGCAGCCTGACGGATAACTGATAACGGATAACGGACAACGGATAACCGATAACTGACAACCGCCAGCTGATAGCACCAGCCGGGCCGATAGCCGACAGCCAATAGCCATCTACCAACATGAACTTCGAAGCCGTCCGGGAAGGAGTGGGAATCGCCCTCGACGCCTTGCGATCCAACAAGGTGCGGGCGTTCCTCACCATTCTCGGGATCGTGATCGGCGTTGCGACGGTGATGGCTATGGCGGCCGTGGTGACCGGTCTTCGCTCGGGGATCATGAGCGAGATCGAGGCGCTGGGGCCGAACAACTTCATCGTCGACCGCTACGACGGCACGGTGATCCAGGTGAACGACGGCTCCCAGCCGCCACCCTGGCAGGGAAAGCCGCCGATCACCCTCGAGGAGCAGCGCTTGATCGCCGCCCTCCCGTCGGTCCAGACGGTGGCGGCGGCGGTGAGCGCCTCCGCCGATCTGCGCTGGCGAACAGAAAACGTCCCCGGGGTGAACATTCGTGGACAGAGCAGCGAGTGGCCCGATTACACCCAGGGGGAGTTCATCGCCGGGCGCAACTTCACCCCCACCGAGGAGGATCGGGCCAGCTCGGTCGTGGTGCTCACCGAAGACCTCGCGGAATCACTCTTTGAGGGAATCAATCCGATCGGCCAGGACGTGCGGCTGAGCGGCGAGCTGTTCCGCGTCGTCGGAGTCTACCGGCCGCGCCCCAACATCTTCTCCGGCAACGCCGAGGTCTGGGCTGTCGTACCGCCCACGGTCGCGGTCAAACGGCTCAATGCGAACGACGAGTGGCTCAGCTTGCTGGTGGTGCCGAAGGCCGGGTACACCCAGGAGCAGGCGATGGACGAGGTGACCGTCGCTCTGCGAACCGCGCGCGGCCTCCGGCCGGCGGACGAGAACAACTTCGCTCTGATCCGCCAGGAAGCGATCAGCAACATGGTGGGCCGCTTCACCGGGATCTTCGCCCTGGTGATGCTCGTCCTCTCCTCTATCGGATTGATGGTGGGAGGGGTGGGGGTGGTGGCCATCATGATGATCTCCGTGACCGAGCGGACACGGGAGATCGGCGTGCGCAAGGCGCTGGGCGCGACCCGAACGGAGATCCTCTGGCAGTTCCTGGTGGAGGCGATGACGGTGACCGTGATCGGCGGTCTTATCGGGATGATGATCGGCGGCGGTGGCGCGTTGCTGCTGTCGGCGCTGACCCCGCTCCCCGCCTCGGTGCCGCTCTGGTCCATCGCCGCGGCGCTCGCGGTGTCGGCAGTGACGGGCATCGGCTTCGGGCTTTACCCGGCGAACAAGGCAGCACGGCTCGACCCGGTGGACGCCCTCCGCTACGAGTAAGGTCTGCCCGCAGGGTGCGCGAGCGCGAGACCTCGTTTATCTTCGCGGTCTCGCGTTCTTTTGTGTACCCGGAGCAGAGCCCAGATGACGGAAACCACCGGTGAGCCGCTGGCGCCTGAAGTAGACTTGCTGGCGATCGCCGCCCATCGCGACGACATAGAGTTGCTGTGCGGAGGCACGCTCGCGCGCGCCGCCGCCCAGGGATACCGAACCGGCATTCTCGATCTCACCCGCGGAGAGATGGGGACGGCTGGTGACGCCGACCTTCGCGGCCAGGAGGCAGAGGCTGCCGCGCGGGTGCTGGGCCTGACGGCTCGCCGCAACGCGGGCTTCCCCGACGCCGCGCTGGAGAACACCCCCGAGACCCGGCTTCACGTGGCGCGCTTCATCCGCAGCTTTCGGCCGCGCGTGGTGATCATCCCGTTCATGAACGGGCGTCATCCCGACCACCGCGTTGCCTCCCAGCTCGCGTACGACGCCTGTTTTCTCGCCGGGCTGGGGAAGCTGCCTGTCCCCGAGCCGGTTCACCGCCCCACCAAAATCCTGTACACGCTCACCTACCGCGAGGAGGCGATCAAACCCACGTTCGTCGTGGACATCAGCGACCACATCGAGACGAAGCTGGCGGCGATCCGCTGCTATTCCTCGCAGTTCGACGGGAAGACGTGGGCGGGAGAGGTGTTCCCCGGCGGGGACAGGCCGCTGTACGAGCAGGTGCGGATCCACGCCGCACGCTACGGCTCGTTGATCCGCACCGAATACGGCGAGCCCTTCTACACCGCCGAGACCATGGCGGTAGACGACGTGGTTCAGCTCGGCGTGCGAAGCCTGTAGCTCAGAGGGGGACCTTCTCGCCGCGCGGATGGCACTCCACCTGGATGAGCAGACGCTTCCAGCTGGGGACGTCACTGCCGCCCACCCGAAGCACGGTGGCGGACGCGGCTCCCCCGCGCAGCATCCAGGGGGCGAGCCAGGCGCTGATCTCGGGAGGGAGGTGGCCGAGCGGATCCCCACCGAGGCGGTGGACCCACACGACGGGCTCGTCAGCGTCCGGAGGATCCGGTATCAGGACCAACTCGTCGCCCGCCGCGGCCGCACGCACGGCCTCCGAACGGCGAGAAAACACCGTTCCGTGGACCGTCGTGCGGAATGCTGTCGGCTCATCCGCGCTCGGTTGAAGGGACATGGGGAGAAACGAAGCGAAGGGGTCGTAAATGCAGAACCACAACTGCAATGTATCCCCTTCGACGGGAGCGTTCAACCACGGAGATGGAGCGCCACAGCACGGAAAACGGCAATCGAAACTTCGCTGTCCCGGACGGTTATTAGATTGTCTCGGACCACGACGGGAGCAGTCCTCATGAACTCGATCTATCTCGACAACGCGGCAACGACTCCGATGCGGCGGGAGGTGCGGGAAGCGATGCGCCCCTACTTCTCGGAACGCTTCGGGAATGCTTCGAGCCTGCACCGCTGGGGCCGCGAGGCGCGCACGGCGCTGGAGGAGGCGCGCGAACGCCTGGCGTCCGCGATCGGGGCTCAGCCGAGCGAGATCGTGTTCACCCGGGGCGGCACCGAAGCCGACAACCTGGCAATTCTCGGCCGCTCGCGGCTGATGCGCGGAAGCCCCGTGGTCTGCTCGGAGATCGAGCACAAGGCGGTGCTCGCCACGGCTCGCGCGGCGGAGGGGGAGGGCAATCCGCTGCGATTGCTATCGGTTGACAGCGCTGGCCGTGTGGACCCGGAGGCGCTGAGCCCGCTCCTGGACGAGGGCCCCGCCGTGGTGTCGGTGATGTGGGTCAACAACGAGATCGGCGTGGTGCAGCCGGTGGACGAGCTAGCCGCGCGGTGCGCCGCGTCCGGCGTGGTGTTCCACACCGATGCGGTTCAGGCCCTCGGCAAGGTGCCGGTCCGCGTGGACCGGGCGCCCATCGACCTGCTCTCCCTGAGCGCGCACAAGATCGGCGGTCCCAAGGGTGTGGGAGCCCTGTTCATCCGCAGCGGCGTGGAGCTCGTTCCGCTGATCCACGGCGGGGGGCACGAGCGTGGGATGCGCGCCGGAACGGAGGACGTAGCGGGGGCGGTGGGTCTGGCCGTTGCCGCCGAGCTCGCCGTGGCTGAACAGGCAGAATTCGCTGAGCGGATCGGCGCCCTCCGGGATCGATTGGAGAAGGGCCTGCGAGCCCGGGTGCCGGATCTGGTGTTGAACGGTGCGGCGGCGCCGCGCGCGCCTCACATCTGCAACATGTCGGTGCCGGGCGTGGCCAACGAAGCGCTGCTCGTCTCGCTGGACCTGGAGGGAATCGGCGCTTCCTCAGGGTCCGCATGCTCTAGCGGAGCGATCACGCCCTCGCACGTCCTGCTCGCACTGGGTCTGGCACCGGAGGTCGCGGCCCCGTCGGTGCGTTTTTCCCTGGGCCGCGATAATACCGACGCGGAGATCGACCGCGTCATCGCAGTCTTCCCGCCGCTGGTCGAGCGTCTGCGCGCGCTGGCGGCGGCCACCGCCTGAAGGAGCAGGACCTTGGAGAAGCGGACCGTTCTGGTCGCCATGTCCGGAGGCGTCGACTCATCGGTTGCCGCCGCGCTGCTCGTTGAGCAGGGTCATCGCGTGATCGGCGTAACGATGAAGACCTTCTGCTACTCGGAGCGCGGAGGGCCGACGCGGACGTGCTGCGGGTTGGACGGCATCATGGACGCAAGGCGGGTCGCCGATCGGCTGGGGATCCCCCACTACGTCTTCGACGTGGAGAAGGACTTCACCCGGGACGTGATCGACGACTTCGTGGCCGAGTACGCGGCGGGGCGCACGCCCAACCCCTGCGTGCGCTGCAACGGGAACACGAAGTTTCGCGACCTGCTGAAGCGCGGTGCGGCCCTCGGCTGCGACGCGATCGCCACGGGACACTATGCCCGCATGGGCGCGACGCCGGAGGGGGAGCCGGTGCTCCTGCGGGGCGTGGACCGCAACAAGGACCAGGCCTACTTCCTCTGGAGCCTCCCACGGGAGATCCTGCCCAAGCTGATGTTCCCGCTGGGAGAGCTCACCAAGCCCCAGGTGCGGGAGCGCGCCCGGGAGCTCGGTCTCTCCACCGCGGAGAAGCCGGAGAGCCAGGAGATCTGCTTCGTTCCCACCGGCAACTACGTGGACGTGCTCGAGGAGCGGCTGCCCGCCAGCCACCCGGCACTGTCGGAGGGGAACCTGGTTACCCCGACCGGCGAGGTGATCGGCCGACACGATGGTTACGCCCGCTATACGGTGGGTCAGCGGAAGGGCCTCGGGGGTGGGCACGGCCGGCGCCTCTATGTGCTCGGCTCGCGGCCTCAGACCCGCGAAGTGGTGGTGGGGAGCTGGGAGGATCTGCACCGGGAGGAGATCTCGGTGGGCGAGATGAACTGGCTGTCACGCCCTCCCGCGCGCGGCGACAGCGTCTCCGTGCAGATCCGCCATCACTCCGCGGCCGCGGACGCCGAGGTCCGCAGCATCGAGGGGGATCGGCTGGTGGTGCGGTTCCGTGAGCCGCAGCGTGCAGCGGCGCCGGGCCAGTCGGCAGTGGTATTCGCGGACGACGTCCTGCTCGGCGGCGGCAGGATTGCCGCGTAGTTACCCCGACAGTAGTTACCCCCGAAAGATTCGCGTCCCGGCCCGGCTGGATGCGGGTGGGACGCGAATCGTCGTCTACTTGATTTCCTGCGATTTCGCCAGCAGCTCCCTGAGCTGCTGATCGGACAGCTCCATCAGCGCCGCCTCCGCTTCCACCAGGTCGCCCTGATAGCGTACGGTGCGCGGGCGGCGCGTTCGATCGGTGGCGCATAGAAAGACGAGCTGCCCAGTCGTCGGCAGCCCGAACTGTCCCGTCGAGGCGTACACCTCCCACAGGACGAGATCGTTGTCGATAAACTGGCGAGCCATTTTGCAGGGTGATCAGTATTTCATGTCCGCGGCGGCCGCGAACTCCCGCATCAGCCGCTCTTCCTCCTCGTCGAGCTTCTGTGGCACGGTGATCTTCACCTGGACATACTGGTCCCCCCGCTTGCCTCCCTTCTCGACCCCCTGCCCCTTGATGCGGAACCGGGTGCCCGACTGCGTTCCCGGCGGTACCCGCAGTACGACGTGCTTCCCGTCCACTGTGCGTACCCGCACCCGCGACCCCAGCGTGGCCTGTGCCACGTTGATGGGAACGGTGCAGTAGAGATCGAGTCCCTCCCGGCGGAAGAAGCGGTGCGGCCGCACGCGGAAAGTCAGGATCAGGTCACCCCGCGGTCCACCCCCGACACCCGGCTCACCCTGCCCGGACAGCCGGAGCTTGGAGCCTGTGTCCACGCCCGCCGGCACCTTCACCTGGATCTGCTTCTGCTGCCGCAGCTGGCCCTGCCCCTGGCAAGTGGGACAGGGTGTCTTGGGAATGACTCCCTTGCCCTGACATTGAGGGCACGGCCGCGTCACCGCGAATCCACCCGAACCGAAGGTGACCGTCCCCGTGCCGCGACACTCCGGGCAGGTGATGGGGCTGGTGCCAGGCGCCGATCCACTGCCGCCGCAGGTGGAGCAGGTCTCCGTAATCGGTACGGTGATCGGCAGCTTTCCTCCGCGCGCGGCCAGCTCGAACGGAATCTCCACCGTGAATTCGACGGTCGCGCCGGGCTGCGGACCCTGCGGCCTCGTCCGTCGCCTGCCGACGTCGAAGATGGAGCTGAACAGATCCCCCAGGCCACCCAGGCCGCCGAGATCTTCGAAGGAGAAGGTGGTTCCCCCTCCGCCGCCGGGCGCACTCGTCGAGAAGCCACCCCGCCCGCCGCGGCTGCCCGCCATTCCCGCAAATGCGCCATAGCGGCGCATCTGGTCGTACTGCTTTCTCTTGGCGTCGTCGGAAAGGACGGAGTAAGCCTCCGAGATCTCTTTGAACCGCTCCGCGGCCGCGGCGTCATTCGGATTCGCGTCCGGATGGTACTGCTTCGCCAGCTTCCGGTACGCCTTCTTGATCTCGGCGGAGGTGGCGTTCTCCGATACCCCGAGGATCTTGTAGAAGTCCTTCGTCGCTGTCGTCGGCATAACTTGTCAGGCTGACGCGGCCCGAGGGGGAGGGCGGCCGCCACGGCGGCCGCCGGATGATCAACCGCTGTGCTTGCGTACCTGTACCCGGGCCGGGCGCAGCAGATGCCCCTGGAAGCGATATCCCTTCTGGAACACCTCTCCCACCGTGTCGTCCTCGTGCGGGTGCTCGGTGTCGGCGGTCATGAGCGCCTCGTGGTGCTCCGGATCGAAGCGGGCGCCGCGCGGCTCCAGACGCTCGAGCCCGGCCGCCTCCAGCGCCCGGAGGAGCTTTCGCTCCACCATCTGCACACCCTCGAGCAGCGCAGCCACTGTGGTGGTCTCGGGCGTGAAGTCCGCTACCCGCTCCAGGTCGTCGATCACCTCGAGCAGGCTGCTCACCAGCTTCCCCTGGGCGCGAACAGCATGCTCCGCGCGCTCCTTCTCGGTCCGCTTGCGGTAGTTGTCGAACTCGGCGGCGAGTCGAAGGTAGCGGTCGCGCAGCTCCTCCAGCTCCGCGTCCCGATTGGCAGCAGAGCTCGTCGCCTCGGCGCTCTCCTCGGCCCGGGCGCTCACCTCATCGACACTCGCGGTCGGCGTCTCCCCGTCTTCGGCTTGCGGCGGGGTGGTGGCGGTGGGGCCGTCCGGCTCGCCCGCCGGAGGCTGCGGCGAACGCTCCTCCTCGGTTCGATCACTTCTCATTTCAATCGAGGCCTCGTTGGAAAGCAAGTAAAGCGACGGCACCCGGGTGGCCTCAGACCACCCGTGTACCGCCGGCGAAGTCTCGCCCGCCAGGGTGCAAGGCGGGTGCCATATGAAACCGCCAAAACGGCAGAAAGTTCACGCCAGTTGCTCCTCGATCCAGTCGGCGATCTCCCGGATGACCTCCTCGCGACGACGCTCGTGAAGAGGCTCGTGAAAGGACTCGGGATATTCGACGATCTTGCTGGATCCGCGGAAGCCGCGGGCGACCTCTCGCGTTGCGCGGGAGCTCACCACCCGGTCCTGCAAGGGAAGGAGCAATAGTACAGGGATCTCCACCTTTGCGGCATCCCGCGCCGCAGCGCGCATTGCAGCGCGCATCTCGGTATAGAGACGAGGGGTGATCCGGTCGTGCACCAGGGGATCCGCTCGGTAGGCAGTGACCTCCTCGGCATCGTGGGAAAGGTCGGCGGGGTCGATGCCGTTCGGCAGGGGAAGCGCTGGGGCGACCCTGGACAGCACCGAAGCGAGGGCATCGAGGCTCGCCGGGCGGGTTGGCGGCAGATCGAGCGCGGGGGCCGAGAGCACAAGGGCGATGGGATCTCCTGCGCGGCGCGTCTGCACGGCACGGAGGGCGATGAGGCCCCCGAGCGAATGGCCGAACAGGATCTCGGGACCGGATCCCGGACTTTCGGATCGCAGCTCCTCGAGGTCGCGCAGGTAGTCGTCGAAGCGGTGGACGTGCCCCCTCCTCCCCTCGGACACTCCGTGACCGCGCAGATCGGGCACCAGGACCGAGACCCCGCGCGCGGCCAGGGCGTCCGCCAGGTGTTCATAGCGCCCCCCGTGCTCGCCCAGTCCATGGACCACTCGCATGCGTGCTCGCTCCGAGTCCGCCTGCCAGATCCGATGGCGCAGGACCAGCCCGTCGGCTACGCGAAGGCTGCGCGCTCCGGTGCCGAGGGAGGGAGTCGGCTTACCCGCCGACACGGTCATTCGCGAGGACCAGCGAGCGGTAGTTCCAAAGGTAAACCGCCATGGAATAGACGGTGAGGATCACCGCCACCGAGAGGACCACGACGGAGAAGGCGAAGTGGAAGCGCGTCCACCCGTTCCAGACGGGCCCGTCCCATCCGCGGCGGTTGGCCTCTGCCAGGAGGGCGTACCAGAGGATCGAGGAGCCGATGAAGACGTTTTGGAAGACCGCCTTGTACTTTCCCGATGCGCCGGCAGGGATCACCACGCCGCGGCGAGCGGCCCAGCTACGGAAGAGGGTGATGAACAGCTCGCGCCCGAAGATCACCAGCACGATCCACAGCGGCAGCCTGTCACCGAACCAGGGAAAGGTCGAAGTGGGTCCGGGGCGGTGAGAGAGGATGTAGAACGGAATGAGGGTGGCGGTCAGCAGGAGCTTGTCCGCGATCGGATCGAGGAGCTTGCCGAGGTTGGTGATCAGCCCGCGGGAGCGCGCCAGGTGACCGTCCCAGAGGTCCGAGATCGCGGCGACCAGGAAGACCACGAACGCGAGCAGCCTGGCTCCCAGCGACTCGATGAAGAGCAAAGGGACGACGACGATCGCGAGGAAGATCCTCGCGATCGTGATCAGGTTCGGCAGGTTCAAGCAGCGCTCCTAACCACCGGATGATCCCTTGTCAGCTAAGGGATTTGATTACCTGCTTGCTGACCGCCTTCAACGTGTCGAATACACCGATGCCCCGGGTTGCGACCGCCTCGAAACTCGGTACGGCGGTCGGATTCAGGTTCGCCTCCAGCTCCGCTACCGGAACGATGTTCGGGAGATCCCGCTTGTTGTACTGGATGGCGAACGGCATCTCCCGTGGATCCAATCCGTACTCGGCGAGGTTCTCGTAAAGGTTGTGCATCGACTCGATGTTCGCATCGAGCCGCTCGATCTGGCTGTCGCTCACGAACACCACCCCGTCCACTCCCTTCAAAATGAGCTTCCGCGAGGCGTTGTAGTAGACCTGCCCCGGGACGGTATAGAGGTGGAACCGAGTCTTGAATCCACGGATCGTGCCGAGGTCCACGGGCAGGAAGTCGAAGAAGAGGGTCCGCTCGGTTTCGGTGGCCAGAGAGATGAGCTTCCCGCGTGTGGTCGGCGCGACCTTCTCGTAAACGTACTCCAGGTTGGTGGTCTTCCCTCCGAGCCCCGGCCCGTAGTAGACGATCTTACAGTTGATCTCGCGCGAGGCGTAGTTGATCATCGACATGGCGGTATCCCCTAGAGACTTCCGAAGAGACGGTCGATCTCGCTCTCCGCCTCGTCGAGCCAGGAGGATTCGAGCTGAGCCATGCCTGTAGAGGCCGATCGGTCGAACAGCTCGGCGACGATCCCGGACAGCTCTCGAACTGCTGCCCGTGCCTTGATACGAATCATACCGAGAGTGGCTTCCTCACCGAACAGGGCTACGAGAATGACGCGCCGTCCGACGTCCGCGAGATACATCGACTCCTTCTCCCCCTGATGAAAGAGCGAGGAGAACTCCTGCTCGCCCATCAGCGACGCGAGCTGGTCGTTGGCTGAGAAATCGGCTGCTGCCAGCGAGGCGAAGGCGGTGGAGTCGAAGCCGTGGATGTCTCCCGCGCCCAGAATCAGCTGCCCGTTGCGATCGACGAGCAGCGCGGCGTGAGCAGCCGATCCGGCGAGAAAGGCGTCGAGAACCTCTCGGATCCGGCGGGCATCTTCTTCCTGAAAGGACCAGCTGGCAGACCGCTGGCTCATCCAGCGATCTCCGTGGATGGGTTGCGGGCGGCGAGCCCTTCCTCCATGCGGGCGAGAATGGCCGCGGCGCGCTTCCGGATGAGCGGGCGGGGTTCGGATGCGATGAAGTCGCGCAGGAGCAGCACCAGGTCTACCGAGGCCGGGCGACCCTGGATGTACCCGAGCGCAGCCAGCCGGCGAAGCGGGTGCGGGCTGAAGAGATCGCGCTGATGCCGGCTGATCTGATCACGGACCAGCAACGCGCCGAGCGCCGCGGCCGCCGCCACCGCCAGCACCGTGAATCCAGCTGTCTTCAGGACCCGCTTGGTATCCATCGCAACCATCGCTCGAGAACGGGACGCGGCGACTAGAGCTCTCTCCGTCCGTGGAGCGCCTCCACGATCGTGACGCCGTCAGCGTACTCCAGGTCCCCACCCACAGGCAGCCCGCGCGCCAGGCGGGTGACACGGATCCCACGAGGGGCGATCAGTCGGTGGAGGTAGAGCGTGGTGGCCTCCCCCTCCACGCTGGCGTTGGTCGCCAGCACCACCTCGCGAACCGGCGTACCCTCACCGAGGCGATCCAGCAGCGACGCCACGTTCAATTGGTCGGGACCGATCCCGTCCAGCGGCGACAGGCGTCCTCCCAGAACGTGGTACAGCCCCTGGTACTCGCCGGTCCGCTCGATGGCGCCGATGTCCGCCGGTTCTTCGACCACGCAGAGCAGCGACTGGTCACGCCGCGGACTCCGGCAGATCTCGCAGATGTCGTGCTCGGTGTAGTTTCCGCAGCGGGGGCATGCGTGCACACCCCTGGCGACCGCGACGATCGCCTCCGCCAGACGATCGGCATCTTCCGGCGACGTCTTGAGCAGATGATAGGTGAGACGAAGCGCCGTCTTCCGACCGATTCCCGGAAGACGGGCCAGTTCGTCCGTCAGGCGATCGATCAGCGACAAACGGCCATCCCCGCCGGGCTAGAGTCCGGGTAGCTGGAAGGGAAGGCTGAACCCGCCGGAGACCTTCTTCATCTCCTCCTCGTACACCGCGGATGCCCGATTCTGCGCCTCGGACACGGCAGCCAGCACGAGGTCCTCCAACATCTCGACGTCGTTTGCGTCGACCACGGACGGATCGATGCGGACTGAGCGGATCTTCCCGCGTCCGTCGGCCGTAACGGTCACCATCCCGCCACCGCTCGAAGTGCTCACCGTCCGCTGGCCCAGCTCCGCCTGAAGCTGGGTGAGACGGGCCTGCACCTGCTGGCCCATCTGCAGGATCTGCTGAAAGCTATCGGTCATCACTCCCCTTCTTCGGACGCGAATCTGCAAATGTACCCGGCCCGGCGAGAGGCTCGCAAGTCGCACACCCGCCGCGGATCAAGCTCAATCAATGAGCTCCAGGTCCCATTCTTGTACCGCCGCCGCCAGGAGCGGTTCCTCCTCCACGAGGCGCCGGAGGCGCTCCTGACGGGCGGTTTCGGCGGTGATCCGTCCGCCCGCAGTGGCGTGCTCCGCGCTCTCCGAAGCGCGCAGCTCCAGGCGCACGGATCGGCCGAGACGCCGTTCGAGCGCGACCTCCAGCGGCCGTCGCGAGGACGACTTTCCGAGCCGGTCGAGCAGCGGCGACCCGGGAGGGACGTGCACGGCGATGGTGTCAGCGGACGCCAGCTCCAGTCGGGCGGCGCGGAGCATGAGGCTGGTGCCGGTGGGCACGCCTTCACCCTCCTCCAGCACGCTACGCCAGGCAACGCGCACCTTGCTCAGTTCGAGCGGGACGTCTGCCGCGGATCGCCCGCCGGGCTCCGCCTCCCTCTCCGGCGCAGGGCCCGTCGAAAAATCCGCTGCAGGAGTGGACGATGCCCCCGCCGTCGCGGCCGGAGCGTCAGGCGCGGGCTCGCGACCGCCGCCCTGGTGCCGGTCATCGTCCCGGGTCGATGAGACGCGGGAGGACGAAGCCCGGGAATCAGCGGCCCTCCCCCCCGTATCCCTTGCCGGCGCCACTACCGCCGGCGTCATCGATGTGGGAGGAGTATCGGCAGGGGCGGGCGGCGGCTGGTCAGGAGGTGCCGCCCGCCCCCACCCGGGGTTTGCGGCACCCTCCGCGGGGCGGCCCCCGCCGTCTCCACCGACTCCGCCCAAGGCGCGCAGCACATCCTCCAGCTCCACCGTGGCGTCCATGAAGCTGAAGCGCAGCAGGAGTAGCTCGATCAGGATCCGCTGCTGGCCGCTCTTGCGGAACCTCCCGTCGGCGTCGAGCTCCGCCACCTGCGAGAGCATGCGGAGCAGGTCACCCGGCGCGAACCGCTCCGCTCGCCCGCGGTAGGCCTCACGCAGCTCCGGACGAACCTCCACCCCCTGCTCGTTGCCGAGACGGATCATCAGCAGTGCGCGCAGGAAGTCCGCCAGGCCGCGGTAGAACTCCGCCAGGTCGTGCCCCGCGTCCAGCAGACGGCCGACGTAGGCGAAGACCTCGGCGTGGCGACGGCCGGCGATGATGTCCATGAGCTCGAGGTAGAGCTCGTCGGCGACCAACCCCAGCACCCGCGCCACATCCTGCGCCGTGGGAGCGCCCTCCGTGAAGGAGAGGACCTGGTCGAGAAGCGACAGCGCATCGCGCATTCCCCCGTCCGCCTTCTGCGCGATGGGGAGCAGCACGTCATCGCTGGCCTCGATTCCTTCGCCGCGCAGCACCTCCCGCATGCGCGCCAGCAGGTCCATCGTGCCGATGCGATGGAAGTCGAAGCGCTGGCAGCGGGAGAGGATCGGCGGCGCAGCCTGCTGGATCTTCTGCGGCTCGGTGGTGGCAAAGACGAAGATCACCCGCGGCGGCGGCTCCTCGAGGATCTTGAGGAGCGCGTTCCACGCCTCGCGGGTGAGCATGTGCGCCTCGTCGATGATGTAGACCTTGTAGCGATCCTCCTCCGAAGGGGCATACATCGCCCGCTCTCGCAGGTCCCGGGCGTCGTCGACACCCCGGTTGGAGGCCGCGTCGATCTCGACCACGTCGAACGAGGTCTTGCCCGCCCAGATCTTCTCACAGGATTCACAGACGCCGCACGGCTCCCCTTCGGGGCTCCGCTGAGGGCAGTTCAGCGCCATCGCGAGCACGCGCGCCAGGGTGGTCTTCCCTACCCCGCGGGGACCGCAGAAGAGGTAGGCGTGCGCAACCCTGCCGCGCTCCACTGCCGAGCGCAGCGTGGCCGAGACGTGTTCCTGCGTCGCCACTTCCGAGAAGCGGCGCGGGCGGTACGTGCGTGCGAGGGCGGTACGGGACAACGGTACTCCGGGGTTGGAAGCGAAATGCCAGAAGCCTGAGCCAGGAAGTCTCCACCGGAGAGGCGGACCGAGCCCCTGATCAATATTCTCGGCCGCGCCCTCCGGATTGATATCGAATCCTATACTCCCCAGGCGTCCTCGAGGTGCTCGACGCGCGGAGAGGTGTCTGGGGCGAAGGTGATCGCTATGGCATCGAACCGGTACACCTCACCGGCGCGACCGTGCGCGGCGATCCAGGCGTCCGCCACGGCGGCGATCTCTCGCTGCTTGTGACGGGTGATGGCCTCCAGAGGATGGCCGAAGCGGCCGCTGCGCCGGGTCTTCACCTCGACGAACGCGACGACCTCGCCGCGACGCGCGACGAGGTCGACCTCCCTCCGCCCGACCCGGTAGTTGCGGTCCAGGATCTGCCAGCCCTCCGCCTCCAGCCGCTCGGCCGCCAGCGCTTCGCCCCGGTCACCGAGGGGGCTGCCCATGACGGCGAGTCAGTCGCCGGCGCTGGCGGGTGCGGCGATCGGGGCGGCGAGCTCCCGGCCGATGGCGCGCGCGATCGCGTCGATCTGGCGCACGAGGTCCCGGAACTGCTCCGGGTAGAGCGACTGCGCTCCGTCCGAGAGGGCGTGCTCCGGATCGGGGTGCACCTCCACGATCAGGCCGTCGGCGCCCGCCGCCACGGCAGCGCGCGCCATCGGGATCACCTTCGAGCGGATGCCCGTACCGTGGCTGGGATCGGCAATGATGGGGAGGTGCGAGAGCGACTTGACCACCGGTATGGCCGTGAGGTCGAGCAGGTTACGGGTGTGGGTATCGAAGCCCCGGACCCCGCGTTCGCAGAGGATGACCTGCCCGTTCCCTTCCGCCAGCAGGTACTCCGCCGAGAGGAGCAGGTCCTTGATGGTCGCGGCCATGCCGCGCTTCAGCAGCACCGGTTTCCCTGCCCGACCCGCGCGCCGCAGCAGCGAGAAATTCTGCATGTTGCGGGCGCCGATCTGCACAATGTCCGCGTACTCCGCGACCAGCTCCAGGCTCTCGGAGTCCATCGCCTCGGTAACGATGGCGAGGCCCGTCTCTTCCCGGGCCCGGGCGAGCAATTGCAGTCCGCGCTCCCCCAGCCCCTGGAACGAGTAGGGCGACGTGCGAGGCTTGAACGCTCCCCCGCGCAGAACGTTGGCGCCCGCTTCGCGCAGCTGGTGCGCGATGCCGATGATCTGCTCCTCCGACTCCACCGAGCAGGGACCGGCCATCAGCACCACTTCCTCACCGCCGATGCGCACGCCATTCGTCAGCTCGATCACCGTCGGCTCCTCCCGCCACTCGCGGGAGACCTGCTTGTACGGCTGCGAGACGTGGATGATCTCCAGAACGCCCGGAAGCGCCTCCAGGCGAGCGGCGTCCACCTTTCCGTCGTTGCCGATCAGCCCGACGGCGGTGCGCTGCTTCCCGGGAATCGGCGCGGCCTCGTAGCCCATCTCCCGGATAGTGTCAACGACCGCTTGGATCTCCTCCGCGGTCGCGCTGTGTGCCATGACGACGAGCATGCTGCAAATCCTTCCGGTGAGGCAGCCTTACAGGGGTCGAGGCAATGTAACATCCTCACGCGGACGGGGACCAGCGCCGCGGCTGGCGGTCCGGTCCCCAGGCCTCAGGTCGCGACCGGCTGAGGGTCCCCCGCGTTCCACCGACCCAGCAGCTCCACCCCCACGATCGACGAAACGCCCGGCTCCTCCATCGTCACGCCGTACACCCAGTCCGCCGCTTCCATGGTGCGCGGGTTGTGGGTGATGACAATGAACTGGGTCTCCGCCTTGAAGTCCTCGAGCAACTGGATGAAGCGCCCCACGTTGGACTCGTCCAGCGGTGCGTCCACCTCGTCGAGCACGCAGAAGGGCGACGGCTTCACCAGGTACAGGGCGAAGAGGAGCGCCAGCGCCGTGAGCGTCCGCTCCCCTCCCGAGAGGAGGTGGATGCGCTGCGTGCGCTTACCCCGCGGCGAGGCCTGGATCTCCACGGTAGACTCCAGCGGATCGTCCGGGTCGGAGAGCCAGACGTCGCACTGGCCTCCCTGGAAGAGCGACTGGAAGACCCGGTCGAAGTTCTCGCGGACCGCGGTGAAGGTCTCCATGAAGACTTCCCGAGCGGTGCGGTTGATCTGGCGGATCGCGGCGATCAGGTCGTCCCGCGCCGCGATGAGGTCGTCGCGCTGCTGGTGCAGGAAGGCGAGGCGCTCCGATTCCTCCTCGTGCTCCTGGACCGCCAGCGAGTTGACCGGGCCCAGCGACTCCAGCTGCTCGGCGATTTCCCGCAGCTCCTGGCGCCACTCCTCCACCCCGCCCTCCTCGATCTCCCGCGCCGATTCGACCAGGGCGTCCCAAGGGCGGCCCCACTCTACCTCCAGCCGCTCCACCGACCGCTCGGCGCGCGAGCGCAGCTCCGCGAGGCGCAGCTCGAGCCGGTGGCGCTCCTCCGCCGCCGCGGTCTCGCGCTTCTGAGCGGCTCGGGCCGCTTCGTTTGCGCTCTGGAGCGCGGCCTCGAGCTCGCTGAGGCGAGCGTCCAGCGAGGAAACCAGCGCTGCCTCGCGATCCCGGTCGGCGAAGAGGCGTTCGATCTCCGCGCCGGCTTCCCCGCTCACCCCGCCGAGCTGTTCCAGGCTTTCACGCAGCTCCGCGACTTCCCGTTCGATCGCCTGCTGACGGGCCGCCGCGGCGGTCGAGCCCTGCTCGGCGGCGTCGCGCCGGCGCTCGGCCTCCCGCAACTCCGCTTCCGCCCGTGCGACCGCGACTCGCAGCTCCGACTCCTGGTCGCGCGCCTCTTCCCAACTCTCCTCCAGCTCCGCCAGGCGCTCCCGCGCGATCTTTTCGGCCTCGGCCGCGCCTGCCGCCTCGTCCGTCAGGAGCTGCATGTGGGCATCCAGGCCGGCGAGGTGCTCGGCGGCACTGGCGGCGCTCCCGCGCAGACCGGCGAGCGACTCCGCCGCACGCTCGCGATCTTCCCGCAGGCGGCCGAGATGATGGGAATGCGAGGCCGAGTCCAGCTCCAGCCGCTTCAGCTCCTCCTCCAGACGGCGCCGCTCCTCTTCGGTGGCCGCCGCGCGTTCCTCGGCCGCGGCCAGTGTTCGCCGCAGCTCATCCCGCGCCGTCGCGATCGCCTCCTGCTCCACCTCGAGCTGCACGAGCTCGCGGCGCATGCGTGCAAGCGTCTCCCGCCGGGCGAGGATGCCTTCCCCACCGCTCCGCGCCACCAGGCGGATCATGCCGCGCGCATCCACCACCTCCCCCTGGCTCCCGACCCGGGGGGCCGTCTCACCCGCCGTGAGAGGATCGCCTGTGCCGTCGAGCCGCACCCCTTCCAGCAGGACCCTGGCCCACGCCTCACCACCGCGCCCTGGCGTGTCCTTCAGCACCGGTGCGTCGAGCGGAAGGAGGGTGAGCGAGCCCCCCTCCGTCCACTCCCCGTAGAACCAGTCGCGCACCCGGGCGGCGGCGCTCGAATCCTGCACCACCACCGCCTGGAGGAGGGGCCCCAGGTACTGCTCGACCCGCTCGGGATCCACGTCGTCGCCGATCGCCGCGGGGAGGAAGTCGGCGAGTGGGCCGAGTACCCCTCCGGCACGTCCGAAGCGGCTCATTGCTCCGGCCACGGCGGGGGCGAAGCCCTCGTAGCTCTGCTCGAGCGCTTCGCGCGCGCCTACCTGCGAGGCGAGGTGCGACAGCCTGTCCTGCGCCTCGCGGAGGCGCTCACGGATATCGCGCTCCTGCTCGCGGATCGTCTCGATCTCCGCTCGGGCCTGCTCCACCCGCTGTACACTCTGCCGCAGCTGGCTGCGCACCTCGTCGGCCCGCGCCCCGAACAGCTCACCCTGCTGCTCCAGCGCGGCGAGCTCTGCGGCGAGCTTTGCCTCCCGCTCGGTGACCTCGGCGGCGAGCTCCTCCGCCTCCCGCTTCCGCCGCAGGGTGCCCGCGCGCTCTCCATCGAGCTCGGCGATCTCGCGGGCAAGCTCCCGTGCGCGCGCCGACGCGCTCTCCGCCGCGGCGCGCTCGGCGGCCACGGCGCTCCGCAGCGACTGGTTTCGCTCGGCACGCTCCTCGAGCTGGTCACGCAGCGTCTGGAGGACGGCGGCGTGCCTGTCGATCTCCTCACGTGCCCGCTCCGCCTCGCGGGCGAGCGAAGCCTCGCGTCCAGAGAGGTCGCCCCGCTCCCGGATCAGCTCCTGGATACGCAGCTCCGCGTGTGCGCGTCTCTCGTTGGCGACCAGCAGCTCCCTCTCCCGAGAATCCAGCCGCGAGCGGATCTCCTCCAGCCGCCTGCCCGCCTCCATCCGCTGGCGCCCGACCTCCGTGGCCTCCATCCGAGTTGCCTCCGCCGCACCCTCGGCCTCGCGACGTTCGCTGGCGGCCGTCATCTCCTCGCGCTCCAGCTCCCGCCGTCGCGCTTCGGCGGCCTCCAGCTCGCCGGAGAGGCCCTCGAGCTCGGCGATCGCAACCGCCACCTCGAGGTCCAGGCGGCGCATCCGCATCTCCTCGTAGCGCTCGGCGCGCCGGCGCTGCCGGGCCAGGCTCCGCACCTTCGACTCCACCTCGGCGATCAGGTCCTGCAGCCGGGCGAGGTCGGCCTCCGCCGCCTCCAGTCGCCGTGTCGCCGCCTGTCGACTGTCCTTGTAACGGCCGATTCCGGCGGCTTCCTCGAAGAGCAGCCGCCTCTCCTCCGCGCGGTCGCTGAGGAGAGTCTCGATCATGCCCGCCTCGATCACCGCGTAGGCGTTGGAGCCGAGGCCGGTGTCGCGTAGCAGGTTGTGGATGTCGCGCAGGCGGCAGGCGTTGCGGTTCAGCGAGTACTCGCTTCCGCCTTCGCGGAACACCTTACGGGAGACTTCGATCTCCGAGTGCGGGAGGGCCACACGCCCCCGATCGTTCTCGAAGAGCAGGCCCACCTCGGCGTGGTGGAGCGGCCGGCGGCGGGTGGTCCCCTGGAAGATTACCTCCTCCATCTTGGCGCCGCGGATGGCGCTCGCCCGCTGCTCGCCCAGCACCCAGCGGATGGCGTCGGCAATGTTCGACTTGCCGCAGCCGTTCGAGCCGACGATCGCGGTGACGCCCGGACGGAACTCGAGAACCGTCCGGTCGGCGAACGACTTGAATCCCTGGAGCCGGAGGGACTTCAACCTCATAGCTCAGGGGAGGCGGGGGAACCGAAGCGCGGGGTGAGACGGGGATTCAGCCCGACCACGCGTAGCTGCTCGGACAGTGTCCCGGCGGCGGCTGAATCGGGGAAAGCACCGGCGTAGATGTACCACCGCAGCCCCCCATCGGTGTAGGGGACGGCCAGGGGGTAGGCGGGTACCTGGCGGGTGAGGAGCGAGTCCACCGCCGCGTTCGCGGCGCCTCGGGTGTCCATCTCCCCGAGCAGCAGGGCGTACCGCAGCTCCTGGACGAGGCTCCAGTCGCCCGCCGCCTGCTGTGCATCGATGGCGCCGCTCGCGACCAGCACGTCCCGGGTCTCGGCGGCCGCATCGGCGCTGGGGAGAGCTCCCGCCATCACCTTGTAGTAGGTGACTCCCTGTACATCCTCAGGGGTGATGTAATACAGCACTCCGGGGAGCTGAGCGCGCAGCTCCCGCAGGCGATCGTAGGCCTCCTGGAAGGAGCCGTAGGCAACGACCCGGACGGAATAGGGCAACGGCTCGCCCAGAGGACGCGGCACCTCGCGAGCGCGAATGGGGGCGGGCGAGCCCTGGGCGGTTTCCGCCGGTGCGGTGGCCCAGGGCAGAAGGTCGGGCCGGACCGTGGCGACGACGTATCCGATGGCCGTGATCACCGCCGCCGCGAGAAGCAGCCACAGCAGCATCACCCCGATGCGATGACCCGGGTGCGGGACCCGCGGCGGAGGCGGAGGGAGATGAACTTCCTCAGCTTCCGCCTCGACCTGCTGGCTGCGGGGCAGATCGGCCTCCTCGACAGGCGCCGAAACCGCGTCCGCTTCCGCGAAAGACGTCTCCTCCTGGGGCATCTCCTCGCTCTCCATCGCGGCAGCCGCAGCTACCGTCTCTCCGCGGGGCGGCACGAGCACCCCGTGAACCGTCGCACCTCCCAACGTCAGCGAAGCCACCTGGTCGGGATCGCGCGGCATTCCGAGCAATAACGCCTGGTCCACCCGGGTGGCGAGCGCTTCCAGATCGCCCATGCCCGCGGGAGCGAAGATCACCAGCGTAGCCCGCGAGTGTTTGAAGCCGTCAATCAGCTTGGACCAGCGGGGGTTTCGAAAGACTGCCTCGACGTCAGGAGTGTAGGTGCCGGTGGGGATGAACTTGAATTCGCGTCCGGGAACGTCGCGCGTACATCGAGCCATCGACGCCCCGTACAGGAAGAGATCCACCACCCCCTCGAGCCCGTCCCCACCCAGCTCCACCTGGAGCACGGGGCTCTCCAGATGGAAATCGGCAAGGACCACCTTGCGCCCCGTCGAAGCCCAGGCGTCGCTCAGCTCGATCGCCGTGCGCGCCGCCCAGTCCTGATCCACGTCTCCGACCAGCAGCAATACCACCGAGGGCAGCTCCCCGGAGACAAACGGCGGCCCGGCATCGCCCGCCGGGTCGTAGACAATCGGCGGCGGCAGGTCGGCGGGATCCGTCCACCTGGATGATTCGGGATCGTTCATCAGCGCTCGATGGTGAATTGGGCGCTGCAACTTACCGGTCGCCCGAGGCGAGCGGCAAGCGTTTCAGCGGGATTGCGGCAGGCCTGCCGGTGTCGTCGGCGCCGTCAGAGCGCCAGGACGTCAACCGGAGGCGAGGTCAGGAGGCAGTGCGCGGCTCGAGCACGTGCAGCGGAGCATCGCCCCAGAGGCGCTCGAGCTGGTAGAACTCGCGGGCCGCCGGGTGGAAGACATGGACCACGAAGTCGACGTAATCCACCAACACCCAGCGTCCGCCTCGCATTCCCTCGACCCCGGCCGGCCTCACGCCCTCCTTCTTCAACTCATCGACGAGGTGATCGGCGATGGAGGTCACGTGCGTGTCGGACCGGCCGCTGGCGATGAGAAAGTAGTCGGTGGCCGAGGAGATGTTGCGCAGGTCGATGAGGTTCACGTCGACGGCCTTGCGATCGAACAGCAGGTCGATGGCGCGTGAGAGTTCCTGCGGTATGTCCGGCAAACTGGTAGAGCTCATCGCGTTACGTTGTGATCGACGGGATCGATCGCGCTGTAGGAGGCGATCGCCACTCGAGCCGCACCCGGGCCATCGCTGCAGACTAGCCGTTGAAACGCCCAGGCGCGAAGAACCCTCGCCCGAGGCATTCTTCGCGCCTGTCGTCCGAAGCAGAGCTGCGGCACTTGCCGGACCGCCCTGGCCCAACCAA